>JALDXR010000153.1:0-7783 GCA_032154865.1 Nocardioidaceae bacterium | reverse complement strand
ACGAGAACATCAAGACGTTCATGCAGGGCTTCCGCTACGACGCGCATCCGATGGGGATGCTGATGGCGGCCGTCGGCGCGCTGTCCACCTTCTACCCCGAGTCGCGGCTGATCCAGGATCCCGAGAACCGGCACATGCAGGTGGTACGGCTGATCGCCAAGATGCCGACTCTCGGCGCGTGGGCCTTCCGGCACGCGCAGGGCAAGCCGTACGTCTATCCCGACAACGACCTGTCCTACTCCGAGAACTTCCTGTCGATGCTGTTCCGGATGAGCGAGCAGCGGTTCGTCGCCGACGAGCGCTTGACCAACGCGCTCGAGGTCTTGTTCATCCTGCACGCCGACCACGAGCAGAACGCCTCGACCAACGCGGTCCGCTCGGTCGGCTCGACCCAGGTCGACCCCTACTCCTCGGTCTCCGCCGGCATCGGCGCGCTCTACGGCCCGTTGCACGGCGGTGCCAACGAGGCAGTGCTGCGGATGCTGCGCCGGATCGGCTCGGTCGACAATGTCGCCGAGTTCATCGACGGCGTGAAGAACGGCAAGGAACGCCTGATGGGCTTCGGCCACCGGGTCTACAAGAACTACGACCCGCGGGCCAAGATCATCAAGAAGGCCTGCGACGACGTGTTCGAGGTGACCGGGGTCAACCCGTTGCTGAAGATCGCCGTCGAGCTGGAGAAGATCGCCCTCGAGGACGAGTACTTCATCCAGCGCAAGCTCTACCCCAACGTCGACTTCTACTCCGGTCTCATCTACGAGGCGCTGACCTTCCCGCCGGACATGTTCACGGTGCTGTTCGCCATCCCGCGTACCGCCGGGTGGCTGGCCCAGTGGCTGGAGCTGGTGCAGGACAAGGAGCAGAAGATCGCCCGGCCCAAGCAGATCTACACCGGCCACCGCAGCCTGGACTTCGTGCCGCGCGACGAGCGCTGGGGCTGATCGGTCGCAGTCCGGTGTCTGCCGTCCACCGCCGCCTGACCGGCACGCTCGAGGTGGCACTCCCGCCGGCCGAGGCGTTCCGGCTGTTCACTCCGCGCGGCGAGGAGGACTGGGTGGACGGCTGGCGGCCGCACTTCCCGTCCGACCCGGTCGACGACACCGAGCCGGGCACGGTCTTCGAGACCCATGCCCATGGCGACGATGCGACCTGGGTCGTCATCGCCCGCGAGGCGGGCCGGCGGATCTCGTACGCGCGAGTCACACCGGGCACCCGCGCCGGTACGGTCAGCGTCGAGCTCGAACCGACCGTGGGCGGCAGCCGGGTCACGGTCGGCTATGAGATGACGGCACTGTCCGACCAGGGGCGGGCCGAGCTGGACAGCTTCGCCGAGGCGTATCCGGACTTCCTCCGGTCGTGGGAGACCGCCATCGAAGCCTGGCTGGCGGCTCAGCGATAGCCCGCTAGCCAGCCGGCTCGGCCGGAATCCGGTGGCCCGACACGAGCCCGCCATGCGAGGCTGACGAGGTGCTGGACACCGCCCACCTGATCACCTTCGCGGCAATGTCGTTCGCGATCATCGTCGTCCCCGGGCCGAGCGTACTGTTCGTCATCGGTCGCGGCGTCGCACTGGGCCGGCGGGCCGCACTCGCGACCGTGGTCGGCAATGCCGTCGGGGCTTACGTGCTCGTGCTGTTGATCGCCGCCGGACTCGGTCCGCTGCTGGAGCGCTCCGAACAGCTGCTGATTGTGGTCAAGCTCGGCGGCGCGGCCTATTTGCTCTGGCTCGGGTTCAAGGCGATCCGTGATCGACGCAAGCTGACCGACGCCCTCGGCGCACCGGTCGAGCCACGCCGGACCTGGGTCATTCTGCGCGAGGGTTTCGTGGTCGGCGTGCTCAACCCCAAGGTCATGCTGTTCTTCACCGCGGCACTGCCTCAGTTCGTCGTCGCCGACGGCGCGCCGGTGCCGGTGCAGATGGCCGTGCTCGGACTGATCTTCGTCGCGATCGCGCTGGTCTCCGACTCGCTGTGGGGACTCGCCGCCGGCACCGCGCGCTCGTGGCTGGCGGGACGACCGCGTCGCCTCGAGGGCATCGGCGCCGTGGGCGGCGGCCTCATGATCGCGGTCGGGATCCGGCTGGCGACCCAGCCGAATCCCTGACGCGGACGCCTCTAGCCGGCGGAGCCCGTGATGTTGACCATCCACGTCGTGCCGTACTTGTCGACACACATGCCGAACGTGTCTCCCCACGGCGCCTTCTCCAGCGGCATCACGGTGGTGCCGTCGGCGGACAGCTTGTCCCAGTAGCCGCGGAGCTCCGCGTCGTCCTCGCCGCTGAGGGACAGCGAGATGGTGCTGCCCGGCGTGTAGTCCATCTGGTTCGGCGTATCCGACGCCATCAGCACCAGGCCACCCTCAGCGCTGAGCTGCGAGTGCATGATCTTGTTGGCCTCGGCCGGGTCCTCGCTCGCACCGAACTCCTCGAAGGTGTTCATTGAGAGCTCACCGCCCAGGACCGAGTGGTAGAACTCCATCACTTCCCGCGCATTGTCGCGGAAGCTCAGATACGGATTCAGTTGCGCAGCCATCGTCTCTCCTTGACTGGGTTATCGCACGATCCTCGAACAGCCCACCGACAGTACCTCCGGGCTGGGTCAGTTCAGCGCGGAGCCTCAGCGGTCCTCGGCAGCGAAGTACTCGCGGGCGACTCGCTTCGGGACGCACATCACCCAGGCGTCGACGACGAGCTCACGCATCTCGTCGATGTCGATGGCGTCGAGGTGCACGTCGATCCACTGGTAGCGGAGATCGGATCGGGCCGCCGGCATGGCGAACTTCGCCGGCTCGGCCTCGACCATCGCGGCTCGCTGCTCCTTCGGGAACCCCACGCCCATCGTGCGCTCGTCGCGGGACAGAGCGACGAAGACCAGCTGGCCGACCCGGAACTTCACCCGGTCGCGGACCAGCACCTCGTAGGCTCGCGGCAGTGCCAGAGCCACCCGCCGAATGTCGTTCGTGTCCACGGCCATCTCCCTATCGTCGGACCCATCGCCGACAATGGCGATCGGGGATCGTGAAAGGGAGCCAGATGACCGAGCAGCCGACCGAGGACCGCTCTCCCGCCGCCGAGCACCGCCGGATCGCCGGCGGGTTCACCGAACGCGTCCTCGCGACGGCTCCGGAGGCCTGGGACAACCCGGCGCCGGTGGAGGGCTGGGCGGCCCGCGACGTTGTGCGCCACCTGGTCGAGTGGTTCCCGGCGTTCCTGAAGTCCGGAGCCGGAGTCGACCTGCCGTCGGGGCCGTCGGTCGACGAGGACCCGGTCCGCGCCTGGACCGTGCACAGCGACGGCGTACAGGCCCTGCTCGACGATCCGGCCACCGCCGACAAGCTGCTCGTGGACCGGCACGTCGGCGAGGTCCCGCTGGACCGGGCGGTCGACAACTTCTACACGTCGGACGTCTTCATGCATACGTGGGACCTGGCCCGGGCCACCGGGCAGGACGAGACCCTCGACCCGGTCAAATGCGGCGAACTGCTCGAAGGCATGCTGCCGCTCGACGAGGTGCTGCGTGCGAGCGGCCAGTACGGTCCGCGGGTCGAGGTACCGGATGACGCGGACATCCAGACCAAGATGCTCGCCTTCATCGGGCGTACGCCGTGATGCAGATTCGCGGTAGATACTTCGTCGTCGGGTGTCCATTCCAGGCCGGGCCGTTCGTCTAGGGAGCGTCCGAACTCCGACGTAGGAGGAGCCATGAAGTACGTCCTGTTGATCCACCAAGGCGACAGCCAGACACCGAACGACCAGGACGCCTGGGCCCAGCTCTCCGAGGCCGAACAGCAGGCGGTCTATCGCGACTACCAGGCCGTCAACGAGACGCCCGGAGTCACGCCGGGGACCTGGATGCAGCCGCCCGAGTCCGCCACGACCATCCGTGTCCAGGACGGCAAGACGCTGACGACGGACGGCCCGTTCGTCTCCATCAAGGAAGCCCTCGGCGGCTGGCTCGTCTACGAGGCCGACGATCTCGACGCCGCCATCGAACTCGCCGCCCGGATCCCGGCCGCGCGCATGGGCGGCGCCATCGAGGTGCGCCCGGTTGTGGAGCAGTAGCCATCCTCGACCAGGTCTTCCGCGACGAATGGGGTCGCGTGCTGGCCAGTCTGGTCGGCTTCCTCGGCGACCTGGACCTTGCCGAGGAGGCCGCCCAGGAGGCCTTCGCGATCGCCGCCGAGCGCTGGCCCCGTGAGGGCCTGCCGCCGAACCCACGGGCCTGGCTGATCCGGACCGGGCGCAACCGGGCGATCGATCGAATCCGCCGCGAGCGCAACCTGACCGAGAAGCTCCGCCTGCTCGATGTTCCCTACGCCACGGAGGATGACGTGGACGAGGTGGACGAGACGACGATTCCCGACGAGCGCCTCGAGCTCGTCTTCACCTGCTGCCACCCCGCCCTCGCTCTCGACGCCCAGGTCGCCCTGACGCTGCGCACCCTGGGCGGTTTGACGACCGAGGAGATCGCCCGGGCGTTCCTCGTTCCCGAGCCCACGATGGCCAAGCGGCTGGTGCGGGCGAAGTCCAAGATCACGACGGCCGGGATCCCGTTCCGGGTGCCGGCGCCGCTCCTGCTGCCGGACCGGCTGGCCGCCGTACTCGCGGTGATCTACTTGATCTTCAACCAGGGGTACGGCGGCAGCGAGCGGCTCGCGGCGGAGGCGATCCGGCTCGGCCGGGTGCTCGCCCATCTGATGCCGGACGAGGCCGAGGCGCACGGGCTGCTGGCGCTGATGCTGCTCAACGACAGTCGTCGGGACGCCCGCTTCGACGACGGTGAGCTGGTCCTGCTGGCCGACCAGGACCGAACCCGCTGGGACCTCGAGGAGCTGGCCGAGGGCCGGGCCGTACTCACCCGGGCACTCCGGCTCGAACGCACCGGGACCTACACCGTGCAGGCCGAGATCGCCGCCCGGCATGTCGAGGAGCCACCGGACTGGCGACGGATCGCCGTGCTCTACGGCGACCTGGCCGACGCGAGCGGCTCCGACGTCGTGCGACTCAACCAGGCCGTCGCGCTCGCCGAGGCCGGCGACGTCGCAGCCGGTCTCGGGTTGGCCGACGGACTCGACCTGGACCGCTATCACTATCTGCACGCCACCCGGGCGGAGCTGCTTCGCCGGCTCGACCGGGAACCGGAGGCCCGGGCGGCCTACGCCCGAGCGTTGGAGCTCGTCCACTCCGACCCGGAGCGACGCTTCCTCGAGCGGCGGCTGGCCGAGCTCCCGGAGGACGTCGTGCCGGCTCGCGGTGAGACGACCGACTCGAAGGAGGGATCGTGACGTACGAGATCAGACCGGTCGGCCACGTGGAGTCGCCGTTGACCGACCGGGCGAACGCGCCGATGCAGGGCATCGAAGGAGCGCCGGAGGCCTGGCTGGTCTTCGACCCCGCCGTCGCGGAAGGGATCGGCGACCTGACCGTCGGCGACGACGTCTTCGTGCTCACCTGGCTGCATCAGGCCGATCGCGCGGTGCTTGCCGTCCATCCACGGGACGATCCGGCGAACCCGCTGACCGGCGTGTTCAGCACCCGGTCGGCGGACCGGCCCAATCCGATCGGGCTCCATCGGGTACGGGTCGCCGCCGTCGACGGACTGCGGGTCCGGGTCACCGACCTCGAAGCCATCGACGGCACACCCATCGCCGACGTGAAGCCGGTGCTCGGCGCGGTCCGCTGACGCCGGACCTTCAACGCCGAGGCGCGACCAGCAGCGCCTCGGATCCGGTCGGACGATAGCCGGCCGCCAGCAACGTGCGTACCGACGCCGCGTTGCCGGGCGCCACCTGCGCCCACACGCCGGGCTCGTCGGGCCAGTGGCCCACCAGATGCTGCGCCGAGCGAGCGAGCGCCCGGCCGAGCCCGCGATCCCGGCGGTCCGGATCGACCTCGAAGGCCACCTCCAGCCGCCCGGCGAGTCCGCGGCCCATCACGACGATGCCGGCCTCGGCCGCCCAGACCCGGACGTCGGTGCGATAGCGCTGCGCCCGTCCGACCCGCGGATGGGAGCGATCGACGATCTCGGCCAACGGCAGCGGCGGCGGTCCGGTCCGCGCCGGGGCGTACGCGACCAGATCCACACAGTTGACCCGCCGGCTCAGCCGCTCACTGATCGCAGCCAGGAACGGCGGATTGGTGTACTCCGACAGATCGCCGGTCGGCATGCCGGCCATGGTCTGCGTGACCCACTCCGGCTCGAGGTCCGCGGCGATCACGATGTGCGAGGTGAACGCGAGGACGGCTGCGTCACCGGACGCGGGCTGCCGAAGCACCCGGACAGTCCCGTCGGCCGGTGGGACGATGCCTCGGCCGAGATCCTGGAACAGGGTGGCCAGCGCCGCCGGTCCGGTCACGTCAACGGTCACGCGGGCTACTCGTCGTCGTCGCCGTACTGGGCGGTCTTCCTCCGCTCGAGCCGCCAGTGGATTTCGTGGGTCTGTGGGTGCCGCCACTCGCGCATTCGGTACTCGAATCCCGGCAGAAGCACGATCGGGATCGGGTCAGGGGACGCCGGGGCGACCGCCCCCACCACGATCTTCGCGTCGGCCGGGATGAAGGGCGACTGCGCGGGGACCGGGGCGGTAAGGATCTCCACTGGGTCTCGATAGGGGCGCGCCATGCCTCGAAGCTACCACGGAGCGGTGCGTGTGACGCTCGATACATTCGCTTTAGAAATCTCATAGAGATCGCATAGAGTCGGCTCGCGGGGACGTCGGCGCGCCGCGCCTACCAATCCGAACCAGGGCCAGGATGGTGAGGCGCGTCGACACCCTGCAATGCCCCGGAGCAGCCGGGCAGTGAACTCCACTCTCGAAGGAACCCCTTTCCATGACCAAGACCCGACTGATTCGACCCCTTGCCGTTGCCGGCACCGGACTCGCCCTCGCCGCCGGCGGGGTCATGGCCACCACAGGCCCGGCAGCTGCCGACACCGGCGGATGCGTGACGAAGACCGAGTTCCGCAAGGTTCACAAGGGCATGAAGCGCGAGCGCGTACACCGCATCTTCGACACCAACGGCAGGCAGTCGTACACCTACTGGATCGGTGGCGACCACTACTCCGGTCGCGACTACCGCGCCTGCAAGCACCCCAGCTGGAGCCTCGTGTCGATCGACTACGAGAACGGCCGGGTCGACGGCAAGTTCGCCTACTGGGGCTGACGTTTGACGTGCCGCGCACCGTCCGATCTCGGTCCCGCGACTGAACTCGGTGCCCGGCTCGTGAGGCGGACAGAACCGAGGCCGACAATGGAACGATGCCCAGCGCTGTCACGCTCATCCGCTCCGCCCGACTGTCCGACGTAGCCCAATACGCCTACGCCGCCACGACGCCGGCGACCTCCCGGCTGATCTTTCTCGCCGGCGCCTGCCCCTTGAACGAGGACGGGTCCACCGCAGCCGTCGGCGACTACGCGGGCCAGGCCGCCAAGGTCATCGAGAACCTTCGGGTCGCCCTGGCCGACTCCGGTGCGTCCCTGAACGACGTCATCATGACCCGGGTGCTGGTCGCTTCCGAACAGCGAGGAGACCTCGTGACGGCCTGGCAGGTCGTCCGCGAGGCGTTCGGCGACCACGACGTCCCGAGCACGCTGATGGGCGTCACCGTACTCGGCTACCCGGACCAGCTCATCGAGGTCGAGGCAGTGGCCGCGGTTCTGGATCCGGACGACACGCAGCAGAAGCCCTGACCCGATCCGACCGGGATCGTGTCCGGATCGGCCGCTCCTCGTTCGTCCTTACAGTGGACGCTGGCGAATGGCGCCGGCTCGGAATCAACAAGGA
>JALDXR010000152.1:0-7788 GCA_032154865.1 Nocardioidaceae bacterium | reverse complement strand
GTGTTGCTGGTCGTAGCAGATCCGCCGGCCGTTCGGAGACCAGGAGGGGACGCCCTCGCCGCGGGCCGGGCTGTGGGTCACCGCGCGCCGCGGACCGCCGGCGAGCGGTTTGATGTAGAGGTCGCCGACGGTGCCGCCGTTGAAGTACACGATCCGAGCACCCGACGGCGAGAAGGAGACACCGAAGTCGTCGGTGCTGTTGTGGGTCACCTGCCGACGGTCGGAACCGTTCGGTTTGATCGTGTAGATCTCCTCGTCTCCGTCGACCGTCGACGTGTAGCCGATCCGGCCTGTCGACGACCAGTCCGGGAGGTAGTCGACGACATCATTGTGGGTCAGTTGGCGTCGGTGGCTGCCATCGCGCCGGATCGTGCAGATCTCGAAGTCGCCGTCCTCGCAGAGGTAGGCGATCCGTCGGCCCGACGGCTCCAAGGCGGGCGGCGCCGCTAGGGAGTCGTCGTGGGTGAGGAGGCGCTTGTGGGTTCCATCGGCCCGCATGATGCGAAGCCCACATTTGTCGCGGCACCCTCCGAAGACGATCCGGCGCCCGTTCGGGGTCCAGTCGGGGTGGAAGGCGCCGACTTCGAAGTGCGTGAGCTGCTGCTTGCCCCTGCCGCGCGCCCCGATGGTGAAGACCTGAGTACTGCGGCGAAATAGGACGTCGTAGGTGAGCCGGCCATTGCGTGCCCGGTCTCCACTGTTGTGGTTGGCCGTGGTCGCCTCAGCCGAGGCTGCCGCCCCCGACATCCCGCGCCGCTCCGGGATATCGACGCCGAGCGCGGCGTCCCCCGGTGCCGCGACCAGACTCCCGACGATCGCGGCCGCCGTCCCGGCCACGAAGACCGGTGCCCTGGTGCGTGGACGGTGCCTGGTCGTCCTTCTGGGTGTGATCGTGTGATGCGTCATCTCAGACCTCCTCAGGCCCGCGGGCGACTGATTCGCCGCTGCTTGCCTTCAGTTGTGGCACCGGCCGGTATCTCTGCGGTAACTCCCGGTCTCGAACCCGCCGGCCCCGCCGGTGTCTCTGCGGACACGCGCCGCCCACAACCTCCGTGGTCGGAACACCTAGGGCGACGAGCCACCGGCACCATGGCGCGCTCAGCCCGCCGCTGGATCGGCGTCGGGTTACACGTGGGCGGCCGCTGCGTCCCTGAGTTGCTGAACCAGTGCTGTGATCGGGAAGTACGCGCGCAGCGCGACGATCTTCCCGCCAGCGACGTCATAGAACACCGAGTAAGGAAGTCGGACCGCGGTACCGGTCGCGGGGACGCCCGCGAACTCAGCGATGTGCGTGCCGGCAAACACCGCTTCAAGGCCCGCGACACCATCGGCAACCGCCACGTTCCCCAGCTCAGGCGACGCGTCGAACAGCTGGCTGTGGAGGGCAATGATGAAATCCCTGACCGGCCCGCGACCGCGGATTTGGTCTCCGGTCTCCATCGTGGTCCACAAGACGTCGTCGGCGAAGAACGAGGCGAAGTCACCTCCACTCAGCAAAGCGCTCAAGTACTCACGAATCGTGGCTTCAGTTTCATCGACGGACATGTCGCTCTCCTCAGATCGACCGGTCACGACTCCCGCCGCAACAGGGCTCTGAGCGGCGAGAGTGGTGCCACCTGTGCGCCCGCGCTTCGAGTCAACCACTACCGTCCGGATACAGCGTGAGTCGAAAGTCCCACCAATTTGATTCAGGCGGCGGGAGTCCTCTATCGACCGATCTGGGCGTGTCCTAGAGCGCTGGATCACGGCGTGTTACGAGACGACCCCGGAGCTGTCAACGCCCTTGACGCTGAACGCGTGGATACTCCGGCTGAAACCGCGGAGGGCTCGCGAGCCAGCGTCCTCGCCGACGACTAGGTTCCCGGCCGCAACGAACACGCGCTCGGTCACGAGAATCTGCCACGGCTCGGCGTCCGCGCACAATCGGGCGGCGACATTCGTCACCGTGCCGATCGCCGCATAGTCCAGCCGGCTGTCAAACCCGATCTTCCAAGGGTGGCATAGCCCTGGGCGATGCCGATGCCTAAGGCAAGATCATGGCCCTGGCTCGCCCAGCCCTCGGCGAGAGCGTGGACGCGAGTCCGCATCGCGACGCTCATACGGATTGCGCGCAGGGGGCCGTCCACGCAACGAACCGGATCGTTGAAGAACACCATAAGGCCGTCTCCCGCGAACCTCTCGAGGGTTCCCTCGAACCGGAAGATGAGGTCTCCGAGTGCCTCGTGATACTCCCTGAGGACACCCATCACCTCCTCAGGTTCACTGGCCTCGGCGAACGTGGTGAAGCCTCGCATGTCGCAAAACACCACGACGATGTCGCGACGGTGGCTCTCGAGGACCGACTCGTCTCCCGAATCGACGATCAGCTCCGCGACCTGGGGGGACAGGAACCGACGCAACCGGCCCATCCGCTCAAGCTGCGAGACCTGTATCTCGACTCTCGTCTCTAGCTCGCGATTCCAGGCGGCCAACTCGTCGGTCTGGCGCTTGATGGTGTCCTGATGGCGCTTGATCCGTGCCAGCGACGCCACGCGGGCCAGCAGTTCGCTCTTGTCGATCGGCTTGGTCAGGAAGTCGTCCGCCCCGACCTCCAACGCCTTGACCTTCTGCTCGTCGCCGCTGGCGGTCACCATAACGACGGGAAGGTACGCCGTCTCGATCCGCTCTCGGATCATTCGGCACACCTCGTAACCATCCATGCCTGGCATCACGATGTCGAGAAGGACGAGATCCGGCTCGGATTGGGCGATCAGCGCCAGTGCCTCCTCGCCTGAGGACGCACTCACGACGTCGTAGCCCCGCGTGACGAGCATCGCCTCCAGCAACCGCACGTTGGCTGGCTGGTCATCCACGACGAGCACGCGTGCGCCGGGAGGTTGGTCCATAGTCATGTCGCGCCTCTCATGCTGAGGAAGTCCTCGATCATCTGAGGCAGCCTGCGTGCACTGATGGGTTTCTCGACGTACCCGTCGAATCCACGCTCGAACGCCCGTGCTCGGTCCTCGTTCATCGCGAACGCGGTCACGGCAACGACGGGGACGCCCTGATCCTTGTCGTTGACGCGAATCTGCCGCAGCGCCTCGGCACCGTCGATTCCTGGCAGTTGGAGGTCCATCAGGATCAGATCTGGGCATGCCTCCTCCGCTAGACGGACGCCGTCCTCCCCCGAGCTCGCCTCGATCACCTCATAGCCCGAGAAGGTGAGGACGTCCCTGACCAGCTTGAGATTCTTCGGATTGTCCTCGACTACGAGGATTCGGCCATGGCTCATGTCGTCATCGCCTCGGATCCGCCTCCGTCATCCGGTGCCGGGACCGCAGCACCCACGCTCCGCAGCGCAGCCAGCAGGTCGTCCCGGCCCACGGGCTTCACCAGGTACGCCGCCGCCCCCAAGGCGACTCCATGCGCCTGCTCGTCGACGATGGACACCACAATCACTGGGATGTCACGGGTCTCCTCCCGGGACTTGAGCGCTTGGAGCACCGACCACCCGTCGATCCCTGGCAGGCGGATGTCGAGGAGCACGACGTCGGGACGTACCTGCCGGACCGCCTCGAGCCCGGACTGCCCGTCACGCGCGGTGGTCACGCGGAGTGCGGCATCAGAGAGGTATGCGGTCAACAGGTCGATCGAGAGCCGATCGTCCTCGATCACGACCACCTCACCGACGACCGGCGCGCGTGCACCTGTACCGGTCTGCTCGCCGCCTTCGCGGCCGGGCAGCGAGAAACCGAAGGTGCTTCCGATTCCTACCTCGGTCTCGAGCCACATCCGGCCGCCGAGCAGCTCGACGATCCGACGCGACAAGGTGAGACCGAGTCCGGTGCCCTCCTCGCGTGAACTACCGCGTCCACCTTGTTGGAAGGACTCGAAGATCCGCTCACGGTCCGTCTCGGGGACCCCAACTCCGGTGTCCGCGACGGTGATCTCGATCTCGGATGTCGTACGCCGGGCACGCATCACGACGGAACCGTGGTCGTCGGTGAACTTGACCGCATTGGTGAGCAAATTGAGCACCACCTGCTTGATCCGGAGCTCATCGGAGTAGACGCCACCGACCTCGTCAGTGACCTCCACGGAGAGCTCGATCGCGTGGGCGGCAGCACGCTCGCGCAGCATCGACGCGGCATCCTCCAGCAGCGAGCGGAGCTCGAACGAGGAGTACTCCAGCTCCATCCGCCCGGCCTCCACCTTGGACAGGTCGAGGATCTCGTTGAGCAGCTCAAGCAGGTGCTTGCCCGACCCATGGATGTCACGCAGATACTCCGCCTGGCGCTCGTTGATGTCGCCGAACATTCGCTCCAGGAGAATTTCTGAGAACCCAAGGACAGCGTTGAGTGGCGTGCGCAACTCGTGTGACATGCTGGCGAGGAACTCCGACTTGTGCCGGCTTGCAAGCTCCAGCTCCAGGCTCTGCTCCTTCAGCTCCCGATACAGCTGTGCGTTCAGCAGTGCCAGGGCGGACTGACCGGCGAAGGTCTCCAGCAGATCGAGGGTCTCCTCGGAGAAGTTGCCCGTCCGTCGCCGCCTGACGATCAGGCAGCCGACTATCTGGCCCTCACGAAGCATTGGCACGGCCACCAGCGAACGCCATCCCGCGTCGTAGAGGATCTGCAAATGGGGGTCGAGCTCGACCGCGCCGAGGTCAGAAACCGCGACCGGCCGACGCTGTTTGGCCGCCCGACCGACGAGCGTCTCGTCAAGGTCGATGCGGATCGACCGGAGCGCGTCGACCACCTCTTGACCGGTCCGGTAGACGCTGCGCACCAGGAAGCAATGCTCGCGCTCGAAATACTCCATGATCGAGCCACCGTCGGTCCCGGACAGCTCGACGGCGTGCATGGCGACGGTCGAGAGGACATCGGCCACATCAAGGCTGGAGCTGACTGCCTCGCCGATCTCCCGCAGCGCCTCCAGCTCCTCGACCTTCTTCGCGAGCTCGGCACCGCGCGCCTCGAGTTGCTGGACGAGTTGCACGCTGTTGACAGCCAGCGCCGCCTGGCCGGCGAACGCGGCGACGATGGCCATCTCCCGCTCGGTGAAGGGACTGACCTCGTTGCGCCAGACAGCCAGCGCGCCGACAACTTTGTCATCGAGGAGCATCGGCGCACCCATCGTGGTCCGAAAGCCGCCGACTCGCTGAATATCATGTCGGCCGTAGTCCGGATCAGCCAGGACGTCGGGGATCTGTCCTGGGCGCCGGTCGATGCCGACGCGGCCGACGAGCGTCTCCCGGTCTACTGGGATGGGGTGGTCGGTGACGAGTTTGATCGATTCGTCAGAGAGCCCGACCGACTTGATCAGCCGGTAGTCCCCGCCGTCGAGGAGGTAGAGCATAGCCGCCTGTGACCGGCACAGCCGCCGAGCACTCTCGACGATCGTCCCGAGCACGGTGTCCGGATCTCCCGCGGAGCGGCCCAGTGCCGAAAGAACCTCATCAACGGCCGCGAACTGATCTCGAAGGGCCATGTGGTCCCGTCGGAGCTGCTCGTACTCCGCTGCACTGGCGGTGGCGCCTGCCGGGAGTGGTCTCTGCTCGACCATCGCTGGTCCCTCCCCGTCGCCGCGTGACTCATCGACGCAGGGCCGCGTACTTTGAGTGTCCCCAAGATCGGCGACTGCGGCAATCGCCCTTACCAATCAATTCGACTGCGACAGGCGCCAGTTTCCGGATCGCGGAGCCTGGACCGTCCCGCCCACGACCGACAAAGCGTGCTACGGAGTCATACATCGCCCACAGGGTGCTCAGTGGATCGATCATTCGCGCGTCGCGACTGCTCAACCCGCGAGATCAATCGGAGGACCCAGCCTGAATCGTCGCTTCGACGCTTCTGATTCGAGCGCACAGGTTCTCCAAGAGCACCCGTGTCACCTCCGGGTGCTCCTCGAGCAACGCTCTGAACTCCCACCCCGGGATCCCGAAGGTCCGCAGCCCGTCGTCGCCGGCGCGGACAGTAGCCGAGCGCGGCCTACCATCCACGAGGGAAATCTCCCCAAAGTGGTCCCCGGGCCTTAGGTTCGGGCGGGCCACTCCTCTCACCTCAACGTGGCCACAGCCTTCAAGGACCAGATGAAAGGCGGTGCCGCCGCCCCTCCCCTCGGACGCGATCTCCTTACCGGGTTGGTGCTGGACCTCGCGACCATTTCGCGACAGCTTGAGCAACGATTTCCTGGAGAAGCCAGCGAAAAGATCGACACTACCTAAGCGTTCAACAAGTTCATCTGCCATCACGCACTCCTCAAGATCCGAAGTTGAAGGCCCATCAATCCTGACTGCGGGGCACTCGAATCACTGTTCGCCCGGTGACATACGCACTGTCGCGTGGGTTACACCCGGCAAGACGTTCGTAGCTCGCGCCCTCCGGGAGGGGCACGATGTCGTCGTCCAACCACTCACGCAAGCGTGGTAGGCGTTGCAACAGCGCGGGCCGCTATCGCTACCGGCCGGCCTTGCGGCGCAGTGCACTGGCGTCGTAGACGATCACCCGGCCGCGCTGTAGCTCGACGATTTCCTGTTCGTTGAGCTTTCGCAGGACTTGGTTGACGGTCGGCCGGGCTCCCCCGACCAAGTCCGCCAGATGCTGCTGCGTCAGCGGGATGATGACAGGATCCTCGCCCGGCCCGTAGACGTTCGCGAGCTCGACCAGGCATCTGTACAGCCGCCGATCGAGCCCGGTGTACAGGGCGTCGAGCAAACGCGCGCTGAGTTGCTCGATCCGGCCCGCCAGTGCCGATATCAGCAGTTGGTCGAACGTTGGATCACGGGCGCACAACGCGTCGAACGTCGCCGCCGACACGACCAACGTCGTGACCGGCTCGAGGGCAACAACACTTGCTGTGCGCCGCCGCTCACGATCCTGGCGGACCAGGGATAGTTCGCCGAAATAGTCGCCCGGACTCAAGATATTGAGCGTGGCTTGCTCGCCCGACGGGGTCGAGACTTGAACCGCAACTCGACCCTCCACGATGAGGTGAAGCGAGTCTGCCGGATCACCGTCGTGGACAAGCACCTCGCCACGATCGAAGGACCGACGTCTTGCGGCTGCGAGGATCTCGCGGCGCTCGCGCTCCGCCAGCGACGCCAGCAGTCTCCACTCCACGTCTGACAGCTAAGCACAACCTAAGCCAACGTCTGGACCGGCTGCGCGAGCCGACACCATATGTCTCTAGCGGCTCTGCGAGACGTCCAGCAGCACTGACGGAATGGACGGACCGATGGAATCTACCCCGGCCTAAGCTTGAGCAGGCAGTCGTAGACGGATTGCGGCGCGCATGAACTCGCGTTGGCCAGCAGCACCTGGAACCTAGCCGGAGGGTGCGATTGCTGGGCGACTGTGACGAGCGTCCAGTTCGCTGAGCCAGTTCATCTCATCGACCATGGCGTCGCTCAGCTCGGTCAGCAGGCCTGGGATGCGGTCGAGGTCCCAGCGGAACGATGCGATCTGGTCGGTGACTGCGAACAGCCGGGCCGACAGCCGATCTCGGACGCTCTGGTATCTCGCGAGTGCCATCAGCTCCGCCGTCTCGCCAGCGGCGGCGACGGTGACCGCCTGGCTGAGCAGCTCGGCGTCGCGGAGTGCGTCGGTCAGCCCGTGCGAGGTGATGGGGTCCTTGTAGTAGCCGGCGTCGCCGACCAATGCCCAGCCCGGTCCGTGCGACCGGCGGACGTATCCGGTACGCCGACCGGCGAACAGGCGGAGCCGCCTCGGCCTGTGTACGCCGTCGAGCAGCTCCGGCGCCGCCTCGTCGAGCAGATTCGCGTACGCCGGGCCGGCGCCGCTGCGCAGC
>JALDXR010000151.1:0-7790 GCA_032154865.1 Nocardioidaceae bacterium | reverse complement strand
GTGGAGTACTGCATCGCGAGCAGGTGCTTGACCTGGTGGATGAAGCTCTCGCGCACCACCCGGCCGCCGTAGTCGTACGGGGAGTGCAGCAATGCCGCCACGGTCCGGTTGCGCTGGTGATAGTAGGCCTGCCAGTCGAGCGCGTCGTTCTTGTCGGTCCACGGCACGTGCCAGACGGCCACACCCGGCATCGACACGGTCGGGTAGCCGGCCCCCTGGGCGCGCAGGCCGTACTCCGCGTCGTCCCACTTGATGAACAGCGGCAGCCCGAGGCCGATCTCCTCCAGGACGACCCGTGGGATCAGGCACATCCACCAGCCGTTGTAGTCGACGTCGACGCGGTGGTGCAGCCACCGGGTCGAGCGCAGGTTGCTGTTGGCCAGGTCGTACTCGGGCGTGACCCGGGATGCCGGACCCCACCAGAAGCGCCAGCGCGCGACCTGCTCACCGAAGCTGTGCAGCTGCGAACGCGCGTAGAGACTGAACATGTGGCCACCGACCAACGTCGGCCGACGGGCCAGGTCGCCGAACGTGATCGCGCGCAGGATGCTCTCCGGCTCGGCCACGATGTCGTCGTCGAGCAGCAGGACGTAGCGGCTGGTGCCGGCTTTGACGGTCTCGTACTGTGAACGGGCGAAGCCGCCGGAGCCGCCGATGTTGCCCTGCTCGATGACCCGGAGCTTGCCGCCCATCGCCTCGTCGATCCGCGCGCAGTCCGGCTCGTCGCGAACCCGCTCGGTGCCCTGGTCGATGACGAGAACCTCGTCGAGGACGCTCATGACCTCCTTGTCGGCGGCCAGCTGTCCGAGCAACGGCACCGCGGAGTCGGGGCGGATCACGGTGATGCCGACGGTCGCGGTGCCCATTTCGGCCCGGTCCGGCGAAACATCGGCGCACCAGGTCGCCTCCTCGAGGACCGCGCCGTCCGCACCGGCCCAGACGTCGAACCAGTACCAGCCGCCGTCACCGAACGGCTTCAGGGGCAGGGTGAACTCGAAGTCGCCGCCACCCTCCTCAGCGCTGGACGACGCCGAGTCGACCCGCTGCGACCGGCCGTCGGCCGTCGAGCGATAGACGATGACGGTCGCGCCACCACTGACGCGGACCCGGAGCACGACCTCCTCGACGACCGACCACATCCGCCAGTAGCTCGCCGCGAAGCCGTTGAAGTAGGTCGCGAACGACACTCGCTGATCGGCGACCACGCGGAGCCGGTGCCGGTCGAGGATGTTCTCGGGGTGCCGCTCCGAGGAGAGCGCGTCGACCACGTTGACGACCTCGGTGACCGCCAGGCCAGTGCCCTCCTCCTCGCGAGGAACGCCGACACTCGCGCCGTAGTCGACATAGAGCGGCAGGACATCGAGGTCTCGGTCCTCCGGGAAGATGACCCGCTGAAGTACGCGACGCGCGGTCTCAGTCTGCGCGGTCATGCTTCGATGCCTCCACTTTCCAGCACCGCACCCTGCGTGTAGTGCGGCTTGATCTTGTTGTCGTACATCGACAGCGCGGACCCGATCGCCATATGCATGTCGAGGTACTTGTACGTCCCGAGTCGGCCTCCGAACAGCACCTGCTTCTCCGACCGCGCCAGCTCCCTGTATTCAAGCAACTTGGCCCGATCCTCGGCAGTGTTGATCGGGTAGTAGGGCTCGTCGCCCTCTCCGGCGAACCGAGAATACTCGCGCTGGATGACCGTCTTGTCGCTCGGGTAGTGGTCGCGCTCGGGGTGGAAATGCCGCGGTTCGATGATCCGCGTGTAGGGCACGTCCTCGTCGGCGTAGTTCATCACCGAGGTCCCCTGGAAGTCGCCGACCGGCTCGATCGACGTCTCGAGGTCGATCGTGCGCCACGACAGACTGCCGAGGCTGTTGTCGAAGTACTGGTCGACCGGCCCGGTGTAGACGATCGGAACACTGCCGACCAGATCGTCCTTGAGGTCGAAGAACTCGGTGTTGAGCCGCACCTCGATCCGGTCGTGGTCGGCCATGTTCTCGAGCCACTTCGTGTAGCCGTTGGCCGGGAGACCTTCGAAGGTGTCGTTGAAGTAGCGGTTGTTGAAGGTGTAGCGGACCGGCAACCGGGTGATGATCGACGCCGACAGCTCCTTCGGGTCGGTCTGCCACTGCTTGAGCGTGTAACCGCGGATGAAGGCCTCGTAGAGCGGCCGCCCGACCAGCGAGATCCCCTTCTCCTCGAGGTTCTGGGCGTCCTTGCTGTCGATCTCCGCGGCCTGCTCGGCGACCAGGGCGCGGGCCTCGTCGGGCGTGAACGACCGGCCGAAGAACTGGTTGATCAGGCCGAGGTTGAGCGGCATCGGATAGACCTGGCCCTGGTACTTCGTGAAGACCCGGTGCTGATAGCCGGTGAACGACGTGAAGTGGTTGACGTACTCCCACACCCGCTGGTTGGACGTGTGGAACAGATGCGCGCCGTACTGATGCACCTCGATGCCGGTCTCGGGGTCGGGTGCGCTGTAGGCGTTGCCGCCGATGTGGTGGCGGCGATCGAGCACGAGGACCTCGAGACCCAACTCGTTGGCACAGCGCTCGGCGATGGTCAGTCCGAACAGGCCGGAGCCGACGACGACGAGGGCGGGATCACTCAAGGCCATCTCCAGGTGAACTCGTAGCTTGTGGTGTGCGTTGTCACTGGTTGCTGTGTGGAATGCCGCGTTTGGCTATAAGTCGACGGTACGCGACCCGGCGCATGGGCTCCGGCACCAGACGATAGCTACCTCGGACGACGACATTGCGGACGAACTCGGCACGATTCGTGATGCCCAGCTCGAGGAACCGGCGCTGCAGGGCCAACTCGCTGCGCAGCAGCGCCGTCCCGCCGCGCCGAGCGTACGCCCCCGCGCCGATCCGGTAGTAGACGAGGGGCTCGGCGACGTTGGCCGGGACGGCGCCCTCGGCGAGCATCCGCGCGAACAGGAGGTAGTCCTCCATCAGCGGCAGGTCCTGGTAGCCGCCGACCTTCTGCACCATCGACCGCCGGTAGACCACGGTCGGATGATTGAACGGGTCGCGGAACCGCACCGCCGACCGGATCCACTCCGGGTCGAGTGGCGGGATCCGGGTCTGCACGACGTCCTCGACGTCGTCGACGAACTCCATCAGCGCCGAGCCGACGATGTCGGCGCCGTCGGCGATGAGCGGCAACTGGAGCTCGAACCGTCGCGGTCGCGAGATGTCGTCGGCGTCCATCCGCGCGACGACGTCGTGGGCACAGGCCTCCAGGCCGTGGTCGAGCGCCGGGCCCAGGCCCACGTTGCGCTCCAGGCGGACCAGATTGACCGGCACCGGGCTGACGGTGGCGAGCTCCTCACAGGTCTCGCGCAAGGCATCCGGCAGCGGTCCGTCCTGGACCAGGACGACGTCGTCCGGCCGCAGTGTCTGCTCGTCGACCGAGCTGACGAACGCCCGCCGCAGGAAGTCGGCCCGATCGCCGGCGTAGACCGGCAGCAACAGCGAGAACGGCAGCTCGGGGCGCGTCTCAGGCATGACCTACCTCGCGATTACGGGCGCCCGCCAACGTCTCCGCGTTCGGACGGGGTCTGGAGCGTATCCCGGCCCGCAGGCCGCGGCGAAACTCCCGCGCCAGCGCCCGCCGGTCGCTGCTGGCGGCGAAGGTTCGGATCCACCGCCGGGCGGTTCCGGCCGCATAGGTCGCCTTCTCCACCGGATTCAGGCCCCGGCTGCGGGTGAACAGCCACACCTTGTTGCGCACTTCGTAGAAGAACCGCTCGCCGGGGTCGGCGTCGGTCGCACCGAAGGTCTTGGTCTTGTGCACCACCACGCTGTCGGGACACAGCAGTCCGACCCGCCGCCGCAGCAGCCGGGTGGTGAACTCGAAGTCGTCGTTCCACAGGAAGTAGTCGGCGATCGGCAGCCCGCGCGACTCGACGCTCTCGGCGTCGACGAGGATCGAGACGAACGACGCCGACCGGATCGGGACCCCGCCCGCGGCCTCGGCCCGGCGGGACTCCGCGCGACGCACCCACGGCTTGCGTCGCGGCGTGTTCATCGGGTGGTCGCGCCCGTCACTCCAGACGACCCGGCTGGCCAGGACAGCCGGCCGGCGGCCGTTGCAGCGGGCACCGGTGGCGATCAGCTCCTGCAAAGCGGTGGGCTCGGGAACAGTGTCGTCGTCCATCAGCCACAACAGACTCGGCTCGTGCCCGGCCAGGGCATGCTCGATGCCCGCCGCGAAGCCGCCGGCGCCGCCGGTGTTGCGACACAACGTCACCAGGTCGACCTCCTCGAACTCCCGCCGCACCATAGCGACAGTGCCGTCGGTGGAGGCGTTGTCGATGACGACGATCTGGTCGACCGGCCGCGTCTGGTTACGCAGCGCGCCCAAGGCGAGCCTCAGTAGATCCCGGCGGTTCCATGTCACCACGACGGCGACAACCCGGGGTTGGGAGCGCATCAGGGGCGTGAATCCTTTCGTGCGGCCCGACCGCGATGGCCCGAGACGCGGCAATCTTCGTACCCCGTGCCGGTGGAACCCTACCCACGACACGCGCCAGGTGCGCAAATCGGCACACGCTACGCCACCGTACCCGCTCGAACCCTCGGTCAGCACGAGGCGGCCAGGTCCCCGGTGTGGTTGGCGGCCTCCTCGCCGTGGCGATGGCGCTTGCCGCCGGACTTCTCCGACTCATCGCCCTCCGCCTTGGCGAGTGCGTCGTCGACCATCTCGAGGATCTTGTCGTAGTTCGGATCGTACGTCTCGATCGTCGGTGGGACGAACGACACAGTACGGATCGGCAGGTTGCGAGCCTTGAGGGCGAGGTCCATGAAGGTGTCGAGCTCCGAGGCCGGAATGTCGGTTCGGAAGACCTGCTTGCCCGCGTCGGCGATGTCGTCCATCTTCAAGACCACCCGTTTCGGGTCGACCTGTTTGAGCAGGGCGCTCATCAGGCACTTCTGCCGGGCCATCCGGGAGTAGTCGTCGTCGGCCACCCGGCTGCGGGCGAACCAGAGGGCCTCGTGGCCGTCGAGCTCCCGCACCCCCTCCGGGATCGTGCCGGTGATGTCCCCGCCGATGCCGCCGATCGGAATGTCCTTGGGGACGTCGACCGTGACGCCCCCCAGGGCATCGACCAGCGCGTCGAATCCCGCCAGGTTGACCATCGCCCAGTAGTTGATCGTGAGTCCGGTGACGCCCTCGACGCCGAGCTTGGTCGCCTCGAGTCCGGGGTCGTCGACCCCGTCGAACCGGCCGGGATGCTCGATGCCCCAGGTGTAGAGGCTGTTGATGTAGCAGGTGTCGCAGTCGAAACCGTCGGGGAACCGCTCGTCCATGACGCTGCCGTCGGGGAACGGGACGTTCGCCAGGTTGCGCGGAATGCCGAACAGCACCGTCTGTCCGGTCTCCTCGTCGATGCTCGCCACCGTGATCGAGTCGGGTCGCAGGCCCCAGCGGGTGTGACCGGAGTCGCCGCCGAGCAGCATCACGTTGTAGCGGCCGTCGCTCGGGTCACTCGCCTCGCCGGAGCCGAAAACGGTCTGAATGAAGTCCCGCTGCACGGCGACGACATGGGCCGAGAAGAACAGAACGCCGCCGGCCGCCAGGCACAGCACGCTGTTGATGCCGACCATGATGGCGCGGTGCGAACGGCGCAGCTGGAGCGGATCTCCGAGCCGCCAGGCATCGGTCAGCAGCAGGATCCACGCCACCGCGAGGGCGATCAGGAGGACCCGCGCGAGCATCAGCAGGTCCGGGTTGGTGGCCAGGCTGAACACGGCGCCGCGATCGATCAGATAGAGAGCGACGCCGAACAGGGCGACGCCGACCAGCACCAGCCAGATCCGGATGATGATCCGCCCGACGCGCGGGTTGCCCGCGACCAGGTGGGCGGAGCCGGGCACCACCAGGGTCATGCCCATGAGCGTCAGCGAGCGACGGAATCGCAGCTGCTCCACGCGCCGATCCGTCTCGGCGCGCGATCCGGCGTCGCGACCGGCCTCGGATCCCGTCATCGTGTCCTCTCCCGGGACAGCGCCCCCATGGCGCGCGGCCGAACTCCCGATGTCCGGCCATCGGTCAACGAATCGAAGGCAAGTATCACCTGTCACATGCGTCACAGGCGTCACGAAACGCCGAGACCCGCCGTCGTCGCCCCGACCGCCGGCCGGCCGCGAGGCGTACCCCCGTGACCAGGATCAACACGCGTCGGTGGGTACCGTTCGTGACCCCGTCGGTTCGCCCCCTACGCTGGTCGGCATGTCCCAAGGACCGCCAGACGGCGGCAGCAGATCGAGCGACGACGAACGCTACGGCTGGCTCTACGGGGGTCAGCAATCCGCCGATTCCGACGCGACGCAGGCGATCCGGCAACAACCGGGCGGAGGCCAACCAGGGGTCGACAGCGACCAGACTCAGATGATCGGTCAGCCCGGACCGGTCGATTCGCCGCGGCCGACGATTCCGCCGTACCGGGAGCCGGCCGACCAGTTGCCGCCGCCGAATCTGCCGCCGCCGGGCGCGAGGACTGCCACCGAACCCGATCAGCGGCCGCCGTGGCAGCAGCAGGGACCGCCGAAGCCGAAGAAGCGGCGGCGCTGGTGGCTACGCATCATCCTGGCGCTGTTCGTGCTGTGGATCCTGTTCTTGATCCTGGTTCCGATCTGGGCCTGGTCCAAGATCGACAAGGTGGACGCCGAGCCCAGCGGAGATCGGCCGGCCGACCAGCCCGGCACGACCTACCTCGTCGTCGGGTCGGACAGCCGCGCGGGGCTCTCGAAGGAGGACCGGCAGGAGTTCTCGACCGGCGACGCCGAAGGCCGGCGGACCGACACGATCATGGTGCTGCACGTCGGTGACGGCCAGCCGCTGCTCATGTCGATCCCGCGCGACTCGATCGTCAGCATCCCCGGAGTCGGCGACGGTCAGAAGATCAACGCGGCCTTCGCGTTCGGCGGACCCAAGCTCCTGGTCAAGACGGTCGAGCAGGAGACCGGCATCCGGATCGACGACTACGTCGAGATCGGCCTCGGCGGCTTCGTCAACATCGTCGACGGGCTCGGCGGCATCGAGATCTGTCCCGACGAGGCGATCAAGGACAAGAAGGCCGGGCTCGACATCGAGGGCGGCTGCCAGGAGGCCGACGGCCCGACCGCCCTCGGCTTCGCCCGTACCCGCGACTTCGACCAGTCCGACATCCAGCGGGTACAGAACCAGCGTCAGGTCATCGGCGAGATCGGCGACAAGGCGACGTCACCGTGGACGGTGCTCAACCCGTGGCGCTACTGGAACGTGACGACCTCGGCCGCGGACTCGCTGCGGATCGGCGAGAACGTCGGACCGCTGTCACTGATGCGCTTCGCCTGGAACATGGCCCACGTGACCGGCGGCGGTGGCCTGTCGTGCACAGTCCCGATCGCCGACTTCGCGGTCAACTGGGACGAGGAGCGGTCGGAGGAACTGTTCAAACTGATCATCGAGGACCGGACCGACGACGTCGGCAAGGACCTCTGCACCAAGACCGGACTGCCCGGCTAGCGACGTCGGCTCACTCCCCGCCGGCCCAGCGGAGCATGAACTCGCGCTCCGGGTCGAGGCCACCGTCCGGGTCGGGCACCGGCTCGGTGTCGACCGAGGCGACGAGCTGGTCGAAGTCGACCGGCTAGGGGAGTTCGTCGTAGGGTCCCGCCATCGCCCGTCACCTCCCGCATGCCTGCTTCCAGGATGCCGCACCCGGGCGGCCGGCGCACGCGGCAGGCTGGATCCGCCCTCACTCATCATGGCAACTTGTCACTCCTCATGGGTCACAACCCGTGATG
>JALDXR010000150.1:0-7797 GCA_032154865.1 Nocardioidaceae bacterium | reverse complement strand
GCTGTCGGCCGACACGATGAGCGTGCTGCGCGGCATCCGCGTCGCGGCGGCGGACCTCCCCGATGTGCTCGGGTCCGGCACCGCCAAGGGTCTGGGGTCCAACTCCTGGGTTGTCAGCGGCGATCACACTCAATCCGGTGATCCGTTGCTGGTCAACGACCCGCATCTGGCGCCGTCGATGCCCGGGGTCTGGTATCAGATGGGCCTGCACTGCACCGAGGTGACCACGGACTGTCCGTTCGACGTGTCCGGGTTCACCTTCTCGGGCATGCCAGGGGTGATCATCGGCCACAACGAACGGATCGCCTGGGGCCTGACCACGATGTACTCCGACGTCACGGACCTCTATCTGGAGGACGTCGACGACGACGCCGGAACCTACCGCTATCGCAAGCGACAACTGAAGCTGCGGACCCGGACCGAGGAGATTCGCGTCGCCGGCCGGGACGAGCCGGTCACGATCACGGTCCGGTCGACCCGGCACGGCCCGCTGATCTCCGACGTGGACGACGACGCCGCCGAAGCCGGAAGCACGGCGGCTGCGGCGACCATCGGCGCCGAGACCGACGCCTCGTCCTACGAGGTCGCGCTGCGCTGGACCGCCTTGCAGCCGGGCCGGACGATGGACGCGATCTTCGGGATCAACCAGGCCACCAACTGGCCGGAGTTCCGCCGCGCGGCGCGGTCGCTCGACGTGCCGTCGCAGAACCTCGTCTACGCCGACGTGAAGGGCCACATCGGCTACCAGGCGCCGGGCCGGGTGCCGATCCGGGGACACGGCGACGGACGATGGCCGGTTCCCGGGTGGGATCCGAGCTACGAGTGGGTGCGCGACATCCCGTACCGCAAGCTCCCGTCGGTCGTCGATCCCGACGAGGGCTACATCGTGACCGCGAACCAGGCCGTCATCGGCCGGGGCTATCCGTACCGCCTCACCAGCGACTCGGCGTACGGCTATCGCAGTCAGCGCATCATCGATCTGCTCGACGGGCGCGACAAGCTCGGCGTCGAGGACATGACGGAGATCCAGAACGACACCTACAACACCAATGCCGAGCGGCTGGTGCCGTACCTGCTCGACGTCAAGCTGACCGGCAGCTACTGGCGATCGGGCCAGCGGCTCCTGCAGGACTGGGACTTCACGCAGCCGGCCGACTCGGGTGCGGCGGCCTACTTCAACGTCGTGTGGCGGGACCTGCTGGCGCTGACCTTCCACGACCAGCTCCCCGAGGAGGCCTGGCCGGACGGCGGTGAGCGCTGGTACGAGGTGATGTCGAGGCTCATCGACGACCAGGACAGCCAGTGGTGGGACGACGTGGAGACCGAGAACCAGGTCGAGACCCGCGACGACATCCTGCGACAGGCGATGCTGGACGCGCGCAACGACATGACGATGATGCAGGCCCGGGACGCTTCGAACTGGACGTGGGGTCACATCCACAAGCTGAACCTGGACAATCCAACCCTGGGTACGTCCGGCGTGGGCATGGTCGAATGGATGTTCAACCGGGGACCGTACGAGGTCGGCGGCGGTGGCGGGGCCGTCGACGCCACCTCGTGGGATGCCGCCGAAGGCTACGAGGTGACCTCGGCGCCGTCGATGCGCATGGTGGTCGACCTGTCGAACTTCGACGAGTCGCGCTGGATCCAGCTGACCGGGCAGTCCGGCCACGCCTACCAGGACAACTACGCCGACCAGACGTCGCTGTGGGTCAACGGTGAGACCCTGCCTTGGGCGTTCTCGCCCGACGCGGTCGATGCCGCGACTGAGCACGAACTCGCGCTCATACCGGTCGACCAGTCCTGAGGACCGCCAGTCCCGACGACCGGCGGCCGAGCCGGAGGGTTCGGGTGGGCGTGACCGCCAGGTGCACCTTCTCGTCCTGCCGGGTCGTCGGCACCGACTCGACGACCTCATGGTCGTAGACCACGATGCAGCGCGGGGTGCCGCCGTCGATGCGGGCCAGCGCGCGGTCGTAGCAGCCGGCGCCCCGACCGAGACGAGCGCCGGTCCCGTCGACCGCGAGGCCGGGACAGAGCACCAGGTCGGCCTCGGTGATGCCCTCGGTGCCGAGGCGGGGGCCGGTCGGCTCCTGGAGGCGGAGCTTCCCGGCGGTCTCGAGGTCGCCCGGAGCGATGATCTCGGCCCAGTCCAGATCGAGGTCTTCGAGGACGATCGGCATCAGCACGCGCCGGCCGGAATCGAGCAGCTCCTGCACGAGCGGACGGGTGCCGGGCTCGGTGTCGATGGAGAAGTAGGCCGCGACGGTCTCGGCGTCGGCGAGCTCCGGGAGAGCGAGGGCCTGCTCGGTGATGCCGGCGGCGTACGCCTCGAGTTGGTCGGCGTCGAGGGTCTTCCGAGCGCCCAGGATGCGCTCTCGCATGGTCCGCTTGGCCGCGGCGACGTCCTCGAACACCACGCGGCCAGGCTAACGGGCGGCGGACCGACCGATTACCACGTTCTCGTGGTGTGAGCACACTCTGCATGGCATGCACGCCGTGCAGAGTGCGCAGGTACCACGAGAACGTGGTATCGCGGCAGCGGTGACACCTCGCCCGCGCCGCTCGCCTACGATGCGGGCCATGAGCGAGCAGGGGTTGCAGCAGGCCCGCGAGGCGATGGAAGCGGCGGGTGTGCATCCGCGGGCGATCGACGTCTTCACGCACTACTACCACGAGGTCGAACGGGGCGAGACCGGTCTGATCGCCGAGGCCGACATCGAACCGCTGACGAGCGTGCCGCGGGCCGCCGACCTCGATGTGTCGCCCGAGCAGACCCGGGAGGCGCTGTCGGCCACCGCGGTCCTCAAGCTGAACGGCGGCCTTGGCACGTCGATGGGCATGGATCGCGCGAAGTCGCTGCTGACCGTACGCGACGGCCTGACGTTCCTCGACATCATCGTCGGCCAGGTGATCCAGCTGCGTGAGCAGTACGACGTACGGCTGCCGCTGCTGTTCATGAACAGCTTCCGTACCCGCGACGACACGCTCGCTGCGCTCAAGGCGTACCCGGATCTGTCGGTGCACGGCCTGCCACTCGACTTCGTCCAGAATCGCGAGCCCAAGCTGCGGGCCGACGACCTCACCCCGGTCGAGTGGCCGGCCGACCCGGATCTGCAGTGGTGCCCGCCCGGCCACGGCGACCTCTACACGGCGCTCGAGGTCTCGGGTGTGCTCGAGGAGCTGCTCGACGCCGGATTCCGGTACGCCTCGGTGTCCAACTCCGACAACCTCGGCGCCGTTCCGGATCCGGCGATCGCCGGCTGGTTCGCCGCCAGCGGCGCGCCGTACGCGGCCGAGGTCTCCCACCGGACGCCGGGCGATCGCAAGGGCGGCCACCTGGCGGTCCGGCGCAGCGACGGGCGGTTGATCCTGCGGGAGTCGGCGCAGACCGCCGAGGCCGACCGGGCGGCGTTCGCCGACGAGAAGCGGCACCGGTACTTCCACACGAACAACCTGTGGTTCGACCTCCGGGCGTTGTCGACGACGCTCCAGGAGCGCCATGGCGTGCTCGGTCTGCCGCTGATCCGCAACGTCAAGACGGTCGATCCGGCCGACCCGTCGTCGCCGCAGGTGATCCAGATCGAGTCCGCCATGGGTGCCGCGATCGAGGTGTTCCCAGGAGCGCAGGCGCTCGAGGTGGAGCGATCGCGGTTCCTGCCGGTCAAGACGACCAACGACCTGCTGCTGCTGCGTTCGGACGTCTTCGCCTTGCGGCCGGACTTCCGGGTCGTACGCGAGGTCGACCGGCTGCCGCTCGTCGACCTGGACCGCGCCCACTACACGACGATCGACGCGTTCTCCGGCCGGTTCGCCGCGGGGGTACCGTCGCTGCGGGCGGCCGAGTCGCTCACCGTGCGGGGCGACTGGACGTTCGGTTCCGGGGTTCGCGTGGTCGGAGCGGCCCGTCTCGAGGACACCGGCTCGCCGGAGCGCGTCCCCGCCGACACCGTCCTCCATTAACGACGATCCGCCACTCGGACAGCCACGATCCGCCACTGGGACAGCGACCATCCGTCACTCAGGTCCTGTCCGAGTGACGGATGGTCGCTGTCCCAGTGGCGGATCGTCGTGACGCCGTAGGCTGCTGTTATGGACGCGCACTCTGCGACCGGAACGGGGCTCCGATCGGTCGATGATCAGCTGCGCTGGGTGCTCGAGACGCTGGCGCCGCTCTCGCCCTACAGCCAGCCGCTGCTCGAAGCGACCGGCCTCCCGGTCTGCGAGAACATCGTCGCGGGGATCGACCTGCCAAGCTTCCCCAATTCGGCGATGGACGGCTATGCCGTACGCCTCGACGACGTCGCCGACGCGACCGAGGAGCGACCCGTCCACCTGCCGGTCGTCGGCGAGTCGGCCGCCGGAACCTCCCAGGCGTACGCACTCGCGCCCGGCACGTCGATGCGGATCATGACTGGTGCCCCGCTGCCGTCCGGCGCCGACTGCGTGATCCCGGTCGAAGCCACCGACAACGGCCGGGCCGAGGTCCGGATCTTCGTCCGGCCGAATCCGAGCCAGCACGTCCGGTTCGCCGGTGAGGACGTCAGAGCCGGCCAGGTCGTCCTCGAGGAGGGTTCGATCCTCGACGCCAGGGAGACCGGACTCATTGCCGCGATCGGCCGTTCGCAGGTACGGGCCCGACCGCGCCCGCGAGTCGTCATCATGTCGACCGGCAGCGAGTTGCGGGAGCCCGAAGTGACACTCGACTACGGCTCGATCTACGACGCCAACAGCTACATGCTGGCCGCCGCGGCGAAGGCGGCCGGTGCCATCGCGTACCGGGTGGGGATCGTGAGCGACGACCCGCACGAGTTCGGCGACGCGTTGTCCGACCAGTTGGTCCGTGCCGACGTCGTGGTCACCAGCGGCGGTGTCAGCAAGGGCGACTACGACGTCGTCAAGGACGTGCTCGGCCGGCTCGGCACGGTCGAGTTCACCGAGGTCGCGATGCAGCCGGGCAAGCCGCAGGGGTTCGGCTTCGTCGGTGAGGACCAGACACCGATCTTCACCTTGCCGGGCAACCCGGTGTCTGCGTTCGTGTCGTTCGAGGTGTTCGTCGTACCGGCGCTCCGGAGGTTGATGGGGCGGCAGCCGTACCGTCGTCCGCTCGTCCGAGCCCGCCTGGCCGAGGCGCTGACCGTGCCGGCGGGACGGCGCAACTACGTCCGGGCGCAGTTCGAGGTCGACGCGTCCGGCGCGACGGTCACCCCGGTCGGCGGCATGAGCTCCCATCTGATCGGGAGCCTCGCGCAGGCCAACAGCCTGATCGTCGTGGCCGAGGAGACCACCGGCGTCCCGGCGGGGGAGACCGTGAACACGCTGGTGCTGGATCGTACGTTCTAGATCTATGACTGCTTCCGAGCCCACTGACCGGCTGACCCACATCGACGAGCATGGGGCCGCCCGGATGGTCGACGTCTCCGGCAAGGACGTGACGGATCGGGTCGCGACCGCGCAGGGCCGGGTCGTCGTGGCGCCGGAGACGGCCGACCTGCTGCGGCGCGGAGCGGCTCCGAAGGGAGACGTTCTCGGCGTCGCACGGGTCGCTGGGATCATGGCGGCCAAGCGCACGCCCGATCTGATTCCGCTGTGTCATCCCTTGGCGATCAGCGGCGTCACGGTCGAGCTCGAGGTGGAGGACGCCGCCGTGGCGATCGTTGCCAACGTACGTACGACCGACCGCACCGGGGTCGAGATGGAGGCACTGACGGCAGTGTCTGTCGCGGCGCTGACGGTGTACGACATGATCAAGGCCGTGGACAAGGGGGCGTCGATCACGGACGTACGTGTGGAGCGCAAGTCCGGTGGCAAGAGCGGCGACTGGTCGAGGAGCGACTGACCGATGAGCCCAGGCGGAGCCCGGCCTCGTGCCGTGGTCGTCACGGCCTCCAACCGGGCCGCTGCTGGGGTCTACGCCGACACCGGCGGACCGCTGATCGTGGATGCCTTGCGGGAGTGGGGTTTCGAGGTCGGTGACCCGCTCGTCGTGCCCGACGGCGAGCCGGTCGAGGTCGCGCTGCGGGGCGCCGTGGCCGACGGCGTTGCAGCTGTGGTGACGACCGGCGGCACCGGGGTGAGTCCGACCGACGAGACCCCGGAGCGCACTCGGGCGGTTCTGACCTACGAGATCCCGGGTCTCGCCGAGGCGATTCGGGCGTACGGCGTCGACCACGGGGTGCCGACGGCGATGCTGTCGCGTGGTATCGCCGGAGTCGCGGATCGGACCGTGATCGTCAACCTGCCGGGCTCCCGTGGCGGCGTGCGCGACGGTCTCGCAGTCCTGCGTGACGTGCTGCCGCATGCCGTCGACCAGGTGCGAGGGGGCGACCATCCACGGCCGGACGGTGCGGCCGCTGTGGGCGGGGCGGCGGAGAGGGGTCAGCCCTGACCCGAGGATGGCCGGTGGTCCTGTCGCACGGGCGGGTCACGGTGCGGCCGATACGACGCCGTGACGCTGCCGCCTGGCGTTCGGTGCGGTCGCGCAACGGCGAGTGGCTGCGACGTTGGGAGGCCACTCTCCCACCAGGATCGAATCCGGCGCCGCCGACGTTTACCGGCATGGTGCGAGAGGCGCATCGTCAGGCCCGCCGGGGCGTCGGGCTTCCCTTCGTCACGACGTACGACAAGCGGCTCGTCGGCCAGGTCACCGTCACCGGCATCACCTGGGGATCGGCGCGGTGGGCGCAGATCGGCTACTGGGTCGATCGGACCGTCGCCGGTCGCGGCATCACGCCCACGGCCGTCGCGCTGGTCGTCGACCACTGCTTCAGTGTGGTCGGGCTGCATCGGATCGAGGTCGCGGTGCGGCCCGAGAACACCGCCTCGATCCGGGTCGTCGAGAAGCTCGGCTTCCGGCGCGAGGGGGAGGCGCCACGCTACCTCCACATCGACGGTGGATGGCGCGATCACCTGCTGTTCGCGCTGACCGTCGAGGAGATCGGGGCGGGGGTGCTCGCCGGCTACCTCCGGCGCACCGGCGCCACGACCGGGGAGGGCTGACCTCGCTCGATCGGCGACGCTAGTACGGTGATGCGCACCACTGACGCCACATGAGTCACAGGAGTGTTCTGGCGACACACCGTGGTCGTACCGGGCTCTGAGGTGCGGATACGCCTACGGTTCCCTTTGTGGGTACTGGCCTGATCTTCGCGGCTGTCGTCATCGCGTGGGCGGTGTTCCTCGTACCCTGGGCGCTTCGACGCTACGACGAGGCCACCCGCTCTCGGTCGGTCGACAAGTTCTCCAAGACGATGCGGCTGCTCGGCCGGACCCCGCGAGCGCCGGCGGCCTTCGACGAGGAACTCGAAGCCGAGGCCGAGGCCGTCACCGCCCGGCGGAGTCTGAAGGCACAGCAGTCGGCCGAAGCACCCGTCGATCGACCACCCGGGCCTTCGCGTGCTGCCGCTCGCATCGCGGCCAGGCGCCGGCGTCGCGTGCTGATGATCCTCTTCGGCGCGACCGCGATCGTGGGGGCGCTCGTCGCGCTGATGCTGATCCCCCTGTGGTCATTGGCGATTCCGGGCGGGTCGGTCCTGGCCTTCCTGGCCCTGTGCCGTTGGCAGGTACGCCGTGCGGACGACGCGATCTGGGACAGCCGGCGTACGACGGAGTCCGCCCACGAACCCGACGAGTCAGTTGCTTCGGAGGGCCGCTCGGCGGCGGCCGAGGACGCCGAGGCAGCCGAGGGCCGTCAGGCAGTGGAGGCCAACGCCGAGCCAGTAGGCGACGCGGACCTTGCCGAGTCGACCACCGTCGCCGTCACCGTCTCGACCGACGACGGACGATCCTTGTGGGATC
>JALDXR010000149.1:0-7824 GCA_032154865.1 Nocardioidaceae bacterium | reverse complement strand
GACCAACCTCGTCGACGACGTCGAGCACTGCCTCAAGGCCGACACCTCGCCCCATCTGACCGAGCAGCGCACCGGCGGCCGCGACTTCCTGGCCGGCACCTTGGCCGACGTCATGGACGGCCGGTCCTCGGTGCCGGCGGGCCGGACAGTGGTGTTCTCGCCCTTCGGCCTCGGCGTGCTCGATCTCGCGGTCGGCACGTACGTCTACGACCGGGTCGCGGAGTCCGGCCGGCTCCTTGTCGTCGACGACTTCTTCCACGACCTACACCGCCACGGCTGAGATCGCGTACGACGGAGGGACGCGACATGACCGTCATCTCGACCCCGCAGGACTACAACGAGGACAGCCTCTACGTCGATCTCCGCCCGATCCTCGGACAGTCGCTGTTCCTCAAGTGCGAGGGATTCAACTTCGCCGGGTCCATCAAGCTCAAGGCCGCAAACGAGATGGTGCGAGCGGCCGAGCGCTCCGGTCTGCTGACACCCGACACGGTCCTGGTCGAGTCGTCGTCCGGCAATCTCGGCGTGGCGCTGAGCATGATCGCGGCGAGTCGCGGCTACCGGTTCGTGTGCGTGACGGACTCCCGCGGCAACCTGTCGACCCGGCTGTTGATGGAGGCCTTCGGCGCCCAGGTCCACGTGGTCACCGCACCGTCTCCCGTCGGCGGCTACCTCGGCGCTCGCCTCGACTACGTCCGCGCGCTGTGCGCTGACAATCCGCGTCACCTGTGGCTCAACCAGTACGCCAATCCGGGCAACTGGGAGGCGCACTTCCGTACGACCGCTCCGTCGATCGTCGCCGACTTCCCGGAGTTGGACGTCCTGTTCGTCGGCGCCGGCACGACCGGGACCCTGATGGGTTGCGCCCGCTTCCTGCGGCGGTGGCATCGCCCGGTGTGGATCGTGGCCGTGGACAGCGTCGGATCGGTCACCTTCGGTGGTCCGTCCGGTCGCCGGATGATCCCGGGCATCGGCACCAGCGTCCGACCGCCGCTGCTCGACGAGTCCCTGGTCGACGAGGTGATCCATGTTCCCGAGCCGGACACGATCCGGGCCTGCCATCGACTGGCCCGGCACGGCTTCATGTTCGGTGGCTCCACCGGCACGGTCGTGAGCGCGGCTGCGGCGTGGCTGGAGGAGTACGGCAGCCCCGACCTCACCACCGTGGCGATCGCCCCGGACCTCGGGGAGCGCTATCTCGACACGGTCTATCAGTCCAACTGGCTGCAGGATCTCTATCCCGAGGAGCCGGTCGAGCCGGACGACTGGACGGTCGATGCTCCGTCCGGCTGACCGACAGCGCGACCGCGTACTCTGCATGGCTCTGCGTGGCTCGGTCCGCGTACTCTGCATGGCGCGTCGTCACTTTGCATGGGATGGAGGCCGTGCAGAGTGCTCGATTACCACGAGAACGTGGTACTCGAGGCGCCGCAGCTACGCCGGTGGCGAGGCGGTCGAGCCGCGGACGCTGAGGGTGAGGGGGAGTACGACTGATCGGGGATGGCGCTCGGGGTCTTCCAGGACCTCGAGTAGGAGCCGGGCCGCCTCGGCGCCGATCTCGTAGTGCGGCACTCGTACGGAGGTGAGCGGCGGCGCCACCCGGTCGATGAACGGCATGTCGTTGAACCCCACGACGCTGACGTTGGTCGGACAGCGCAGTCCGCGGCGCTCGAGGATGTCGTAGCAGCCGAGCGCAAGCAGATCGTTGCCGGCGAGAACAGCGGTGTAGGGGACCCCGCGCTCGTGGACCTGCTCCATCGCCTCAGCACCGGCCGGCTCCGACCAGGCGGCTGCGTCCACGATCCGCTCCGGGTCGGCGGACAGGCCGAGATCCTCCATGGCCTGCCGGAAAGCCTGCCGACGAGCGAGTCCGGTCGACAGGTCCTGGGGGCCGGCGAGATGGACGATGTCGCGATGCCCGAGGTCGTAGAGGTGACGCAGGGCGGTGCTCACCCCGGCCGCGTCGTCGCCGGTCACCGAGGGGATGTCGGGCGAGGCGACCCGCCGGTTGACCAGAACGAGTGGCGTTCCACTGGCCGCGACCTCCTCGAGCAGCGGGTCCTGGAGCCGGGCCGTCGCCACGACGAACCCGTCGACACTGCGGCCGCGGAACGACTCGATCGCGGCCGCTTCACGGTCGGGTTCGTTGTCGGTGTTGATGATCCAGGGGCTGTAGCCCACGGCCCGCAGGACATCCTCGACGCCACGCACGATCGGCGGGAACAACGGGTTGGTCAGGTCCGGCAACAGCAGGCCGATCGTGGACGAGCGCGACGTCTTCAGGCTGCGGGCGATCGAGTTGGGGGTGTAGCCGAGTTGCCGGGCGGCCTTGTCGACCCGGGCGGCCGTCTGCGCGTTGACCAGCCCACGGGTCGCGGTGTTGAGCGCCCGCGAGGCGGTCGCCGGATGGACTCCGGCGCGCTCGGCGACTTCCTTCAGGGTGACCCTTTGCACGGCGGCAGACTAACCCTTCTCTCGTTCCCAGCGGCTGCGCGCGAAGCCGCCCACGAGACCGACCAGCCCGATCAGTACCGCACAAGTGGCGAACAGGACGCCGTAGCGGCCGTCCTCCGCGAGCGGTCCGCCCACAGCGGCCATGACCGCCGTGCCGGCGAACAGCGAGCCGGCGAAGAACGCGACGACCGTCGCCCGCTCGTCCGGTGCGACCTGGGTCGCCCACGTCTGCAGCGAGCTGTGCATGACGGCCCAGGTCAGTCCGAGCAGGAGACAGGTACCGGCGGCGATTGCCGGCGAGTGCGTCCCGGCGACCACCACACAGCCGACGACGCCGCAGCCGCCGCCGACCACGATGAACCGCGACGCCCGGACCCGGGCCGACAGGCGGCCGACCACACCGGACGCCGCGAGGGCGGCGAGGCCGAACAACGCTGCCGGTGCCGCCGCTGCGGCCGGTCCCCACCCGGCCGACTCCACGGCGGCGGGGATGAAGGTGAACGCGCCGAACAGTCCGGCACCCTCGACGGCGACCAGGACAAGCAACGTCACGGCCATCGGGTTGCGCGCCACCCGGCCCACCGTGACCCACGGGGCACGGAGCTCCCGGACCCGCGGCACCTCCGCGAGCGACCACACGAACCACCCGGTCAGGGCGGCCAGCACGGCGCTGGCGGCGAACACCCAGCGCCAGCCCACGGTTTCGGCCATGAGTCCGGCGGTCACCGTCGCCAGGGCGGTGCCGAGTGCGACGCCGGTCATCAGCCGGCTCACTTCACGTTGCCGACGGCCGCCCGGGACGGTTTCACCGACGTAGATGAGCGCGGACGGAAAGGCCGCCGAGAAGCACAGGCCGGCGCCGGTCCGGGCGATCGCCAGCGTCGTCACGTCGGTGACCAGCGCCGAGAGGAGGGTCATCACGGCGCCGCCGAGCACCGCCCAGCGGATCGTCCGGGCGATCCCGATCCGCTCCGACAACAGTCCCCAGACCGGCTGCATCAGGCCGTACGCGAGGAAGTACGCGCCGGCGGCAGCCGCGACGGCGGCCAGGGGAGCGTCGAGGGCATGCGAGATCGCGACCAGCAGCGGCGGCATCGCGAAGCGATCGAAGGTCGTGACGAAGGCGGTGGCCTGCAGCCGGAGCCCGTTCCGGCCGAGGTCACCCTTTTGCGGGGGAGCCGCCAAGCGTCGCCGCACCATCGCCCCATTTCATCGGCCGACGGCCCGACACTCGCCTGCGGAAAGTGGCGACGCGTGACGGACCGTCGCTGTTTTCGCAATCGATTGTAGAAGTACCGCATTCCCATGCCATCACGAACGGGCACAGAGCCGTAACGTCCCCTTGACAGCAGGGGTCGGCGGTCACATGATGAGGCGCAACGGGCTGCAATCGATTGCGATCCTGGAGGGTCTCATGGCACCCCTGCCCCACCTCGGACGTCGGGCCCGCTCCGGCATCACCCTAGTCGCTGTCGCGGCACTGGCATTGGCGGCTCCCGCGTGCGGGGTCGGCGGCGGGGACGACGAGTCGAGCGACGACTCCAACGAGCCGATCAAGATCGGCGCTTCGCTGCCGCTCACCGGCGAGTTCTCCCAGCCGGGCCAAGCGGCGAAGCAGGGCTACCAGGTGTGGCAGGAGATGGTCAACGCCGACGGTGGCCTGCTCGGACGCCAGGTCGAGCTGGTCATCAAGGACGACGCGTCCAACCAGAACACGATCGTCGCCGACTACAACGCCCTGATCAGCCAGGACCAGGTCGACCTGCTGCTCGGCACGTTCTCGTCGCTGCTCAACCTGCCGGCGTCGTCGGTCGCCGAGAAGAACCGGATGCTCTACATCGAGCCGGCCGGTGGCGCACCCGAGATGTTCACCCGCGGCTACAAGTACCTGTTCTTCACCCAGCAGGCGCCGGTCGACCGGCAGGGTGACGTCTTCGCCGAGTGGATCACCTCGCTCCCCGATAATGTCCGCCCGAAGACCGCGGCGTACCCGACACTCGACGACCCGTTCACGATCCCGACCTCGGAGGGGATCGAGGACATCCTCTCCCAGAACGGTGTCGAGACCGTCTACCGCGAGACGTACGCGATCGACACCAAGAACTTCGACACGATCGCGAACGAGATCAAGGCCGCCGATCCCGACCTGGTCGTCAACGGCGCGATCTTCGAGGACGGCATCGGCCTCATCCGCTCGATGCTCAAGGCCGACTTCGCGCCGCAATGGCTCTACCAGAGCACGGCCCCGTCGCTCGGCGAGCAGTACGCGGACGCGGTCGGGGCGCAGAACACCGAAGGCGTCATGTTCGCCATCAGCCACGCCCCGGAGGCGAAGACACCGGGCAATGCCGAGTTCGTCGCCAAGTACGACGAGATGTTCGGCGGGCTGCCGCCCGAGGACGCGGCCGACGGGTTCGCCTCGGGTCAGGTGCTGCAGGCCGCCGTCGAGGGCGTCGGCAGCATCGACGACCAGGCGGCGCTCGCCGACTGGCTCCGGGAGAACGAGGTCGAGACGATCCTCGGCCCGCTGAGCTGGGACGAGACCGGAGCGCCCGAGGGCGAGTTCCTGATCGGTCAGTGGCAGGACGGTCAGGTCGAGTACGTTCTGCCCGAAGATGCAGCGACGACCGACCACATCGTGATGGGATGGAAGCCCGGCGACGCGAGCTGAGCTGACCTGATGGAGCCGTTTGTCCAGAACCTGATCCTCGGGCTGCTGCTGGGCGGTGTCTACGCCCTGGTGGCCAGCGGCCTGACCCTGATCTTCGGGGTCATGCGGGTGATCAACATCGCCCACGGCGCCTTCCTCATCCTCGGCGCGTTCATCAGCTACTCGGTCTGGACCTGGCTCGACTTCGACCCGCTGCTGTGCGTCATCGCGACCACGCCGGTGATCTTCGCGATCGGCTGGGTGGTCTACCGGGTGGTCGTGTCGCCGATCCGGGATGCGCCGATGTCGTCGACGGTGCTCCTGACGTTCGGGCTGGCGTTGGTGCTCGAAGCCCTCATGGGCTTCATCTGGGGCAACAACTCGACTGCCGTTCGGCCGTCGTACGCGGACGAGTCGTTCACGATCGGCGAGCTCTTCTTGCCGAAGGCGCAGGTCTACGGCGGTCTGATCGCGATCGTCGTACTCCTCGCGCTCCACCTCCTGCTGACCCGGACCTGGATCGGCCGGGCGATCCGGGCCGCGGCCAGCAACGCCACCGGCGCCCAGCTGGTCGGCATCACGATCTCGTCGGTGGCGGCACTGGTCTTCGCGATCGGCATCGCGACCGCCGGCGCCGGTGGAGCGATCGCCGCGATCCTCTATCCGTTCGTCCCCGGTTCGCACTACCAGTGGATCGCCCGGCTGCTCGCGATCGTCGTGCTGGGCGGCATGGGCAGCATGGGCGGTGCCGTGCTCGGGGCCGTGATGTTCGGCCTGGCCGAGACGATGACGGTCGCCTACGTGTCGCCGGCCTGGGCGACCGCCGTGCCGTACGCCATCGTCTTCGCCGTACTCCTCGTCCGGCCGCAGGGCCTGCTCGGATCGAAGCTGCGCGACGACGCGGTGGCCGCATGACCGAGGCGGCCACGGCGGATACGGCGCGCCCGGTCTGGCTCGGCCGGATCGCGCTGTCCGTCGCCGCGGTGTACATCCTGATCTATCCGCTGATCTCGAACGACGCGTACTACCAGAACATGTACATCCTGTCGCTGGTGTTCGCCGTCGCCGCCAGCGGACTCAACATCATCATGGGCCTGGCGGGCTACGTGTCGCTCGGCCAAGGAGCGTTCATCGGCCTCGGCGGCTACACGATCGGGATCTGTGCGACCCGATTCGACTCGGTGACGCCGTGGGTGTGGGTGCCGCTCGGCGCCGTCGTGACCGCGGTCGTGGCCCTGCTGCTCGGCCTGGTGTCGCTGCGTGCTCGAGGACCGTCGTTCGTCATCATCACGGTCGCGTTCCTGTTCCTCGTCCAGGTCATCGCGGTCAACTGGAAGGACCTCACCAACGGCACGGCGGGCCTCTCGCTGCCGATACCCACGTGGGACATCGACATCATCAACTGGCCGTTCTACTACGCGCTGTGCGGCATCCTCGCCCTGCAGTTGCTGCTGTCGTGGTGGATCCAGCGGACCAAGCTCGGCATGGGTCTGGTCGCGATCCGCGAGGACGAGACGAAGGCCGCCACGGTCGGCATCAACCTGCCGGTCGAGAAGATGCTCGCCTTCGTCGCGAGCTCGTTCTTCGTCGGCGCCGCCGGAGCCGTCTTCGGCTACTACCTGACGTTCATCGACCCGCGCGGCATGTTCAGCATCCTGTTCAGCGTCCAGATCGTGCTGTCGGTGCTGGTCGGTGGCAAGGGGACCTTGTGGGGGCCGGTCATCGGCGCGTTCTTCATCGAGTGGCTCAACGAGGTCGCCAACAACGACCTGGGAGGCGGCAACACCCGGCTGCTGATCTTCGGCGGTCTCCTCGTCGGCCTCGTACTCTTCCTGCCGACCGGGATACTCCCCGCGGTCGAGCGACTGCTGGTGTGGTGGCGTACTCGCGGCAAGGCCGGTCTGGTCGGCGCCCGGGTCGAGACCGGCGGCGCGTTCCCGGTCGCCAAGGTCCGCGAGCCGGTGCCGGCGCTCCCGCCCGACGTGCCACTTCTCGAGGTCAAGGGTCTCGAGCGCCGGTTCGGTGGCTTGCGGGCCGTCGACGGTGCGACGCTCGCCGTACCCGAGGGCTCGATCACCGGTCTGATCGGGCCGAACGGCTCCGGCAAGACGACGCTGTTCAACCTGGTCGACAACACGCTGCGGCCGGACAGCGGCGAGATCTGGTTCGCGGGGGAGCGGATCGACCGGCTGCACTCGTGGCAGCGGGCCCATCGCGGACTCGGGCGGACCTTCCAGATCACCCGTCTCTTTCGCGAGATGACGGTGCTTCAAAATATTGTGGTTCCCCTGAGCACCAATTCCGCGAGGCAACTCGGCCGGATCGCGGTCAGTGGGCCGGAGGCCGCGCGGGCCCGGGAGCTGCTCGACTTCGTCGGCATGGGCGCGTTCGCCGGTCAGAAGGCCTCGGACCTCTCGTTCGGTCAGCAGAAGCTTGTCGAGCTGGCCCAGATCCTGATGCTCGATCCGCGGCTGATCCTGCTCGACGAGCCGGCCGGCGGCATCAACCCGGTGCTCATCGAGCGGATGTCCGAGATGATCCGCGAGCTCAACCGGCACGGCACGACGTTCCTGATCGTCGAGCACAACATGCCGTTCGTGCTCGACCTGTGCGACCCGATCCACGTACTCGCCCGGGGGCGACGGATCAGCACGGGCACGCCGGAGCAGATCCAGTCCGATCCGGCGGTGATCGACGCGTACCTCGGTGAGGACTTCAGC
>JALDXR010000148.1:0-7847 GCA_032154865.1 Nocardioidaceae bacterium | reverse complement strand
CCGGCGACCGAGCCGCATCGAACCACTCCCGACGCCGACCCCCACCGGGCCGGCGGTTCCCGTGTTTGCCCGCAGGGAAGGGAGCCTCCTCATGACCTCCGCCACCGACCTGACTCGCCGTACCCTCCTCGGCGCGCTCGCCGCCGCACCCTTGGCAGCGGCGCCCCCGACCGGAGCTCCGGCGTCCACGGCGGCCGGCCAGTCGAGCGACGTGCTGCTGGGATTCATGTTCGATCGGGGCCGGTTCAGGCGGATCGACCTACCGGGCAGCGGCAATCAGACCGTACTCGCCGGAATCACCAACGCCGGGCAGATCGTCGGCAAGGCCCCTCGCGTGAACGGCGTGGGATTCGACGGACTCGTCGGTGACGTGCGCAGGCTTCGCCGATTCTCGTTCCCGGGCGTCATGGCGACGTACGCGAACAAGGCCAACCAGCGCGGCCAGGTCGCGGGCTCGGCCAATCGGAATACCCCTATGGTCGGTTTCCCTGGCACCTTCGGATATCTGCTCGACAGGGGACGGTTCACCCGGATCGCATTCCGCAGTGCGGTGTACACGCAGGCGCTCGGACTGAACAACCGGGGCCAGGTGGTGGGCGAGTACCTCGGCGACGACGGCAGATACCACGGGTATCGATGGGAACGGGGCCGGTTCACGACGTTCGACGGTCCGATCGGTAGCGACACCTCGATCACCGACATCAACGACCGTGGCGACATGGTCGGCGTGTACGTCGTCGACGGCGGCGTCCGCGCGTTCCTGCTTCGGCGCGGCGAGTACACCACGTTCGGTGCGCTCGGTCTCCCGATCACGTTCGCGTGGGACATCAACAACCGCGGACAGGTGGCCGGCAGCGCTGACGACGGAGCAGGGGGAGGGCACGGCTTCCTCTTCGCGGATGGGGTCGACGGTCCGGTCGCCCAGATCGACGTCCCCGGGGCGCCGGCCACGAACGTCTTCGGGCTCGATGACCGCGGCCGGCTGGTCGGCATCTCCATCAACCCGACCGCGACGCAGAGCGCACGCCCCACCGTCCAGGCAGCGCCGATGCGACTCGGTGACGCGCTGCCGCTCGGCCTCACATCGACGAAGGAGATCCGATGAGCACACGTCTGAACACGCTCGCCCGTAGTCTCGCCGCCGCCACGTCCACGGCTGCGCTCGCGCTGCTTGCCACGATCCCGGCGTCGGCCGGCTCGTCGGCGACCGCGCAAGTAGCGGACCGGGAGCGGGCCACCGCCGGTTCTCGCGAGCTGCGGGAGATTCAATCGCCCGGATTTCTGCTCGTCGATGGCCGCTACACGACGATCCAGGTCCCAGTATCTCGAACTCACACCTACGCCCACGGGATCAACGACCGGGGCCTGATCGCCGGTGGCTTCGACAACCCCAGCTTCGACGGTCCGAACGGCAGGGGCCACGCGATGGTGCTCAGACGTGATGGCAGCCTCCTCCGCTTCGACGTCGGCGGGGCGGTGGCGACGCTGGCGAACAAGATCAACGACCGAGGCCAGGTCGTCGGCGGCTTCAACCTGACCGACATCAGCGTCGGGGTCCCCGGAACCAAAGGATTCCTACGCGGCCCGCGCGGACTGCGGGTGATCGACGTGCCGGGATCGATCGAGACCCAGGCGCTCGGCGTCAACAATCTCGGAGTCGTGGTCGGCGAGTACGTCGACGCCAACGGCGTCTTTCACGGCTTCCGGTGGCAGCGCGGCCGATTCACGACGATCGATGGCCCCGGCGCCCTCGGCGGAGCGGTCTTCGACGTCAACGACCGTGGCCAGATGGTGGGCGCGTACTTCACCAAGAATGGCGGCGCTCGCGGCTTCATTCTGCGCAACGGCTCGTACCGGACGCTCAACGCGCCGTACGGTCCGATCGACCTGCCCAGCGACATCAACAACCGGGGGCAGATCGTGGGATTCTCTCTCAGCGACCCGGGAGGAACGCAGAGCCATGGCTTCCTGCTGCGCAGGGGCGTCGGTGGACCCTTCACCCGAGTCGACTTCCCAGGGACGCCCAAGACCGTGGTGCGTGGAATCGACGATCGCGGCCGCATCGTCGGCATCTACGGCAACCCGGATGCGGCACCGGCAGCGCGAGGTGCTCAGACGACGCCGCTGGCGTTGCCGCTCGGATTCACCGCGCTCGGGTAGGCCGGACCGTCACGGACGCGCGGACAGGTACCTCTCGAGGTAGGACTCGAGGTGACCGTTAGGAGTGTCGACGCCGGTGGCCGACAGGATCGCGTCGACCAGTGCGAGGGTGACGGCGTCGGCAGCCGCCGACTCCAGCGCGACCTGACCGCCGATCTCCGCCGCGCCGGCCCAGTCGGACGGTGCCGAGGCGATCGGGTCCACCTGACCGGTGGCGAGGGCGAAGATCGTGTCGCCGTCGACGAGGGTGTGCACCGGCCGGATGGCCCGGGCGAGGCCGTCGTGACCCGCCGTCGCCATTCGCTGGGCCTGGGTCGCCTGGATCCGGGCGTTGGTCGCCACGACAGCAAGGGTCGTGTTCATGGGGTCGGGTTGCGTCGGCGGTGGCTCGGCCGGGTCGGCCATGGTGTCCGGCGTCCGGGGCCGAAGCCGCGGGTCGTCGACGTACGGCGTGGCGAGGAGCGCGCCGGAGGTTCGGTCGAGCGGCGATCCGTACGCGTTGGCGACGACCAGCGCACCGACCATGAGCTCGCCGGGAAGGCGTACGCAGGCGGTCCCGACGCCGCCCTTCAACCGCGGTAGGCCGAACATGGCTCCCGTGCCGGCGCCGACACAGCCGGTACGGACCTCGCCGGAGGCCGCAGTCGCCGCGGCGGCGTACCCCATCTCGGCGTCCGGCCGGGCGGTCGGGTCACCACCCCGGCCCAGGTCGAAGGCGATCGCGGCCGGGACGATCGGCACGACCACGCCGGGTCCGATCCGGAAGCCGCGGTCGTTCTCCTCGCACCAGCGCTGGACGCCGTGCGCTGCCGCCAGTCCATGGGCACTGCCGCCGGCGAATGCGATGGCGTCGACCGTGTCCGGCAGCTTCCCAGGCACGAGGACGTCGGTCTGGCTGGTGCCGGGACCACCGCCGCCGACGGCGACCGCGCCGATCGTGCCCACCGGCGGGATCACCGCGGTCACGCCGGTCAGCCAGCCGTCGCCGATGCGTTCGGAATGGCCGACCACCAGGTCGTGGACCTCGGTGATCGCCCCGTACGGATTCGCCACATCCGCCACCCTAGAGGCGGCGTCGGTCACCGAGCAGCGGAGCCACCTCGCCGGTAACGAAGCGAATGAAGGCCTCGATGCCGGTCTCGTCGGCGAGCGGCTGGAGCACGAGGGTGTCGGCGCCGGCCTCGTGCCATCGCACGATGTCGGCGGCGTACGCGGCGGCATCTCCACTGAGGATGAAGCTCTCATCGCTCACGTCCGGAGCCTCCTTCGCGGCTCGGGCGAGAGCGTCCGGGCCGGTCGCTGCCAGGGCGTAGAGCACGATCGGGTGAGGCTCGGTCCGGCCGGCCTCGGTGCGGCCGCGGTCGATCTGCTCGCGGGCCCACCGCACCCGATCGGGAGCCGTGTGCGACACGAGGATGGTGCCGTCGCCGGACGCGCCGGACAGCGTCAGCATCCTCGGCCCGGTCGCGCCGACGAGCACCGGCGGCGCCTGCTCCGGTGGCCAGTCGAGTGCGACGGCGTCGAGCTGCACGTAGCGTCCGTCGACGCTGACCGACTCCCCGGCGAGTAACGACCGGATGGCGTCGAGATTCTCGCGGACCAGGGTGAGCGGCGAGTCGACCCGCTCGCCGACCTGGCGCATCCAGTCCTGCACCCCCGGCCCGAGGCCGATCCGAAGCCGGCCCGGGAACGCGCGACTCAACGTGGCGAGCTCCATGGCGGCGAGGGCGGGATTGCGCAGTGGCACCGGCAGCAGGCCGATCCCGACCCGTACCCGCTCACTCCAGGCGAGCGCCATCGCCGCCGTCGAGATGCCGCCTTCGAGGAAGCAGTCCTCCCACAGCCACAGCTCGTCGAGGCCGCATTCCTCCGCTGCCTCGACGGCGCCGCGCAGTCGCTCCGGAGGCAGCTGTGGACGAAACACCACGCCCAGGGTCGGTGCCGACATGTCGGTCCTCTCGTCGCGTTGCCATGCGGGACGGTACGACTGCGGGCGACACTGTCACGTGTCGGTGACACGGCGTACGTTGCTGACGTCGCCCATTAGCCCGCCAGAGGAGGACCCATGGCTGCCGCATCGTCCCGGAGGCTGTCGATCATCGGGGCGCCGACGAGCGCCGGAGCCTATGGGCCGGGCCCAGGGCGGGTGCCGGGCGTCTTCCGGGAGCACGGACTCGTCACCGCATTGCGCAACAGCGGACTCGACGTCGTCGACCGCGGCGACGGCCGGACGGCGCCGTATCAGCCGGACGACGACAACCCGACCGCCCGCAACGCCGACACCGTCATCGCCGTCGCGACCGAGCTGGCCGACTCGGTCGCCGTCGCACTGGGCGACGACCACGACGTTCTGGTGCTCGGCGGCGACTGCACCGTCGAGCTCGGCACGGTCGCGGGATCCGTCGTCGACGGCGCGAGCGTCGCAATCGCCTATGTCGACCTCGACACCGACCTCAACACCCCCGAGACCGGCGACGGTGTGCTCGGCTGGATGGGCGTCGCCCACCTGCTCGACGTGCCCGGCGTCGTCGATGGGCTGGCCGGGCTCGGTTCGCGTCGGCCGCTGCTCGAGCCGTCCGCGATCCGGATGTTCGCCGCCGAGAACATCACCCCGGCCGAGCGAGCGGTGGTCGACCGGATCGGACTCCAGATCGAGCCCCTCGCGGCGATCGTCGACGATCCGGCCGCCGTGGTCGAACGCACTCGAGCGTGGGCCGCGTCCTACGACCGCCTGCTGGTCCACGTCGATATCGACGTCCTCGACTACACGAAGATCCCGATCGCCGAGGAGGTCCGCGATTCGCCCGGGCTCGAGCTTTCCCAGCTCACCAGCCTGGTTCGGGACCTCTGCAGCCTGGACAACTGGCGGGCGCTGACCGTCACCCAGATCGACCCCGACCACGCCCCCGATCAGGCCGACAGCTTCCGGCAGCTGATCGGCATGATCGTCGCGGCGTTGAGCGGGCGGCACGACTAGTCCAGCCTCGGTACGGTCGGCAGATGAGCGGTCTTCAGGTCGGAGTCGGACTTCCCCTCGCGGGCGCCTGGTCGACACCCGACAACCTTCGCCGGGCTGCCCGCCGGGCCGACGAGCTCGGCTACGCGTCGCTGTGGACGTTCCAGCGGCTGATCCATCCGGTCGACGAGGACTGGGGGCCGACCTATCAGGCCGTGCTCGACCCGGTCACCGCGCTGTCGCATGCCGCCGCCCTCACCTCCCGGATCCGGCTCGGGCTCGCCGTCGTCAACCTTCCGTGGTACTCCCCGGTCGTGCTGTCCAAGTCGCTGACGACGCTGGACCTGCTGTCCGACGGCCGGCTCGACGTCGGTCTCGGGCTCGGCTGGGCGCCGCAGGAGTTCGCCGCCGTCGGCGTCTCGCGGGATCGGCGCGGTGCACGCGGGGCGGAGTTCATCGCGTGCCTCAAGGCGATCTGGACCGAGCCCGAGGTGGAGTTCCACGGCAGCTTCTACGACATTCCGCGGGTACGGGTCGATCCGAAGCCGGTCCAGCAACCGCATCCGCCGCTGTTGCTCGGCGGCACGGCCGACGTGGCACTGCGACGGACGGGCCGGATCGCCGATGGCTGGATCAGCAGCAGTCGCACCGACCTCACGACGATCGGTGCGTCGATCGACGTCGTACGATCCGCCGCCGCCGACGTCGGGCGTGACCCGGAGCGGCTTCGCTTCGTCGTACGAGGGGTGGTGCGGCTGCGGCCCGAGGGAGCCGAGGACCGTAAGCCGTTGCAGGGGACTGCCGAGGAGATCCGGGGCGATCTGGTCGAGCTCGAGCGGCAAGGTGCGACCGAGGTGTTCCTCGACCTCAACTACGACCCGCGCATCGTGTCCGGTGAGTGGGATGCGGCCGCGGCGCTCGACCATGCCGAGCTGCTGCTGACCGAGTTCGCGCCGTCGGCCTGACCGCTCGGCACGGGTAACGGAAATCACCGTTGTGCGAGGTCGCTCGGAGTCGTTCGCGCCCGTTCCGGCGAGGTACCCCGGTACTACTTCTTCGCCTCGGACCCGGACCCGGAGGAGTGGCTGCGGGCCCTGTGGCAGAAGCGCACCGGCGCCAAGCGTCGCTGGCGGTCGGTGTCTCGCCGGTCGACCCGACGCTGACGGCACAGGTTTCCCATGAGCTCATGGGAAACCGATCGGTGTGCGGCGGCGGCCCCTAGTCGGCGAGCGCCGCGTCGACCGTGATGATCGTGCCGGTGAGTGCCTGGGACACCGGGCAGCCGACCTTGGCGGCTTCGGCGGCCTTGACGAAGGTCGCGTTGTCGATGCCCTCGACCCGGCCGCGAACGGTGATCGCGACGCCGGTGATGCCCTCACCGGGCTGGAAGTCGACGTCGGCTCGGGTGTCGAGGGACTGGGGCGGCGTGCCGTCGCCGGCCAGCCCGTGGGACAGCGCCATGCTGAAGCATGCAGCATGCGCCGCCGCGATGAGCTCCTCCGGACTTGTCTTACCGCCCGGCTCCTCGGTTCGCGCGGCCCAGGTGACGTCGTGCGACCCCAGGCCGGACGAATCGAGCGAGACGGTACCGGCGCCCTCGATCAGTGAGCCTTCCCAGTGCGCGTTCGCTGTGCGCGTCGTTGCCATGGTGCCTCCAGTCGATCGAATCGATGTGCCCATCCTTGCGCGTGCGCTCGACGCGCCATGAGGAGGGCGGTCGGTCGCCAATCACACCGGGCGCGGGCGTTTCGTGTGCGGCGGTCTGACTGTGCGGAGTTCGGTGAGGAAGTTCGACGCCCAGTTGGCGATGTCGTGCTCGGTCACTTGCTTCCGCATCGCCCTCATCCGGCGGCGCAGGTCGCGCGGGGTGGCCTCGATGGCCCGCAGGAGCGTCGTCTTGAGGCCGTTGATGTCGTACGGATTCACGAGGAACGCCTGGGTGAGCTCGCCGGCGGCGCCGGTGAACTCGCTGAGCACGAGCGCGCCGTCGTCCTCGTAGCGGCAGGCGACGTACTCCTTCGCGACCAGGTTCATGCCGTCGCGCAGCGGTGTCACGACCATGACGTCGGCGGCCCGGTAGAGCGCCGCCATCTCACTGCGGGGATACGACGAGTGCAGGTAGGTGATCGGCGGCTGTCCGATCCGGCCGAGCTCGCCGTTGATCCGTCCGACCAGCCGGTCGATGTCGTCGCGCAGCTGGCGGTACTGCTGGACTCGATCCCGGGACGGTGCCGCCACCTGGACGAACATCGCCTGGTCGACGTCGAGATGGCCGTCGCGGAGGAGCTCGCCGAAGGCGCGCAGCCGCTGGCGTAGACCCTTGGTGTAGTCGAGCCGGTCGACGCCGAGCAGGAGCTTCTTCGGATTGCCCAGCTCGTCGCGGATCTCGATCGCTCGCTTCTCCGTCTCGGGTTCTCTGGCCATGCTCTCGAGCGCGCCGGCGTCGATCGAGATCGGGTACGCCGCGGCTGTCACGCTCCGTCCGTTGTCGAGGTAGACCGTGTCGCGGTGCGTCTTGTATCCGACGTGCTGTCGCACCAGCCGGATGAAGTTGGACGCGCCGCCGCGCAGCTGGAAGCCGACCAGGTCGGCGCCGAGCAGTCCTTCGAGAATCTGTCGCCGCCACGGCAGTTGCTGGAACAACTCGGTCGGCGGGAACGGGATATGCAGGAAGAAGCCGATCCGCAGGTCGGGCCGGTCGGCTCGCAGCATCTGAGGGACTAGCTGCAGC
>JALDXR010000147.1:0-7859 GCA_032154865.1 Nocardioidaceae bacterium | reverse complement strand
TCCCGCCACGAGATCGCCGATCTCCGCCTCCGACAGACCGCGCTGATAGATACGGAAGTCATCGATCGTGCCGCGCAGGAACGGGTCGGCCGCGACCTGCGAGCGCCCGATCCAGTTGTTCGCGGCGTTGCCGAGTCGCGCCGGGTAGAGACCCAGGTTCGAGTTCTGGCCGACCTGCACGCCGTCGACCCAGAGCCGACCGACCAGCGCCGACTTCGTCACCGCGACATGGACCCACTCACCCGCCGGCAACGGTGCGGTGCCGTTGACCCGCTGCACGTTGTTGGCGTTGGTCCGGATCGCGAACGACACCACTCCGGTCGCGCTTTGCGGCGTCAGGTGCATGCTCACGTTCGGACTGGCGCCGAAGTCGAAGACATGCGCCAGGGCGTTCGCGTCGTCGAGCCGGACCCACGCCCCGAGGGTGAAGTCGTACATGTTCCAGAGGATGCCGATCGGCAGCGCGACGTACTGGCCGTTGCCGTCCAGTCGCAACGCGGGACCGTCACGACCGGCGACCCAGGTTGCTCCCCCGACCACGGTGCCGTCCCAGCCGTTGAAGGTCTGGTCGACGGCCACGGTCCCGCCGCGCTCGTCGAACGGGTAGCGCGCGACTGGCTTTCGGGCGTCCGAGCTCAGCGTCTGGGTGACCGGCTGGATGGTGCCGTCGTCGTTGAACCGGAGCCGGTCGATGCACACCGACCGCCGGAACTCGCCGCCGCGCGGCAGCATGCCGTTGTGGTAGACGATCAGCCACTGGTTCTTGAACTGCACGATCGCGGCGTGGTTGGTCGTGGTGTTGTTGACCGTGTCGAGGATCCGGCCGCGATAGGTCCACGGGCCGAAGGGCTCGGTGGCGGTGGCGTAGTCGATCGTGGCCGGGTTGCCGCCGGTCAGCGGGTTGCCCCGGGCGTACGCCAGGTAGTAGAGCCCCTCGCGCTTGATCAGGTACGGCGCCTCCCAGTAACCCGGCAGGCCCTGCGGACTGACGATGTTGACCGGTGGTGACACGATCGTCGCGGTGCGGCCGTTGCCTGAGGAGTCGATCGCCTCGGCACCACCGTCCTCGTCGAATCGGTACGCCGCGACCGTGCCGGCTCCCGGCTGACCGGACGCGAGGGACTGGATCTCCGTCGCGTCCAGGGCCCGGTCGTAGATGTGGAAGTCGTCGATCGCGGCGGTGAGGAGTGGGTCGGCGTACTGCGATCGGCCGATCCAGTTGTTGGTGGTGTTGCCCAGGCTGGACGGGCTCAGTGTGACGTTGGGGTTCACCGCCACGGCGACCCCGTCGACCCACACGGTCACCGTCGTGCCCGTCCTTGTCACGGCGACGTGATGCCAGCCGGTCGGCAGCTGGTTGGCCCAAGTGACCTGCTGCTCACCGCCACCTCCGGAGGTCGTGATCGCGAACCGCATTCCGGGAGCACCGCCGGCGTTCGGCGTGAGGAACATGTTGACGGCCGTACCCATGCCGAAGTCGAACACCCTCGACCAGGTCTGGCCGCCGGTCCAGTCGACCCAGGTCGCGATGGAGAAGTCGGTCAGGCCGTTGAGGATCCCGTCCGGCAGGTCGACGTAGTCGCCGATGCCGTTGAGCCGCACGGCGTTGCCGATCCGGCCCGGCACCCGGGGCCCGGTCGCGCCACCGCCGCCCAGGCCGAGTTCCTCCAGCTCGATCATGTTGGGTTTCAGCTTCGCGGCCCGGGGTGAGGAGAAGGATCCCCAGTAGATGTACGCCTGGCCGTCGTCGTCTATCAGCACGGTCGGGTCGATGTCGAACGAGCTGTGGTTGGCGAGAGTGTTATCGATCAGCGGATGTCCGAGCGCATCGCGGAACGGACCGAGCGGATTGTCGGCGACCGCGACGCCGATCGCCATACTCCCATCAGAAGTCTTCCGAACCGGAACATACCAATAGAACTGCCCGTCCCGTTCGATCATCTGCGGGGCCCAGGCGTTGCGGTCGGCCCAGGCGAAGTCGGCCAGCGTCATCCGGGCGCCGTGGTCGGTGAAGTGGGTGAGGTCGTCGGTCGAGTAGACGCGCCACTCGCGCATGACGAAGTCGTTGACGCTGAGCGGCGCCTCGTCGTGGTCGACGTCGAGATAGAGCCGTCCGCCGTGCACGAAGGCATCCGGGTCAGCGGTGTAGATGTCGGTGATGATCGGGTTGCCGTGGGCGGTGAAGACCGGGTCGGCCATCGGCGCCGCGAACGCGCCACCGAGCCGACCGGAGGCGACCGCCCCTGCCGAGAGGGCCCCCGCCGTGGTCAGGAACCGGCGTCGGCCGAGCCTGAAGTGTTCGTACGACATGTGCTGCCTCCTGAGGAGTCACTGGGGGTAGGCGAATTGCGAGACACGCCGGCGTGTTTTCGCAATTCGCCTACCGTCACGGTGTGCGCGGGATGTCACGAGCCGAAGATCTGCAACTCCTTGACGCCGAGGCCGAAGTTGCCGGTACGGGTCATCAGCACCCGTACCTGTCCGGCGGTCACCTTCGGGAACGTGACGAGGTTGTAGTTGGCCTGCGGCGTGCCAGGCGTTCGCACCTGGCCTGGTACGTCGACCCAGCCGCTGCCGTCGTTGACCTGGACGGTGTACGACGACGGCTGCCGGTACGTATCACGCGACACGTTCTGCTGCGGGTTGTAGCTCTTGTCGCTGAAGAAGTAGAGCTTCACCGTGTCGACCTGGTGCGGTGCTCCCAGGTCTACGGCGAGCCATTGCTGGTTGTCGGGTGAGCCGTCGCCGCACGCGGTCAGCGCCGTGCTACACGCACCCCAGATGGTGTTGGGCGCGAGGTAGCCGGGTCGGGCTTGGCCGCCCGGCCCACTGGCAGGCAGACCGCTGATCGTGAATCCGTCGACGGCGAACTCGGGCGCGGTAGCGCGCAGTGCCGGAGGCGTCGGCGTGAAGGACGCCGTGACCGGCTTGCCCTCGGCCAGGTTCGGCCGCGAGCTGGTCAGGTCGACGCCGGCCTTCTGGAACATGTCGACGATGCCCTCGTTGCCACTCAGGCTGATCTTCGCCGCCCGGGGGAGCTGCTGTCCTGCCTCGAACAGCACGCCGGCGTCCTTGTCGACGACCTGCACCTTGCCGCTGTTCGAGTTCCAGATGACATGCGCCAGCTGATCCACGGTGAAGGCGCGCTGCCCGTCGAGGTACGCCGAGTAGCCCTCGGGCACGTCGTCGGGGTAGTAGCGGTCGCCGTCACCGGGGGCATCCCACACGACCGTCAGATCCTGGCCGTGATAGCTGAGGTTGTTGATCGCGAAGTGATCCCAGCCGACGTCGATCGGCCACAGCTCCAGCTTCTCGTCCAGGCGCGGACGCACACCGGCGATGTCGTCGATGATCATGAAGTTGTACGCGCCCAGGATGTTGTGGTGGATGCCGGACCGGCCGAACGTCTGAGTCTCCGGGTTCCAGTTGAAGAAGAACTCGTTGTTGTTCGGCAGCCGGTTGTCAGCTCCGACGTACTGCGTCCAGGTCTCCCACTCCAGCAACGCGCGATACATGCCCGGCGTGACGTACGGCGACGGGTACTCGCGGAGCGCCCGGGCGTACAGCTGCGCCTGCAGCGTCGAGTTGATGTTGGAGAAGTTGTTCGACCCGGGGATGCCGACCGCGGCCGCGAACTGCTTGTCCCTCTGGTTCGAGGTGTAGGACGGCATGATCGGGAACTCGTCGGCGTCGGCGTAGTAGCGAAGCGCCTGACGGTATTTGGGCGCCGGCGGCACCATGCCTTCGATAAATGGCGCGAAGTTCTGCTGGTCCTTCCACTGGACCCGCTCACCGTTCGACACCAGCTGGTGCTTGAACACCTGTCCCGGCCAGTCGCCGACGAACTGCGGCACCGTCACGACGTTCCCATGGCGAGCGCGACTCGAGGAGTCGGTCACCGTGGAGCCGCCGTCCTCGTCGAAGCGATACCAGGCGACGTTGCCGCCGCCGAGGCCACCGCCGCCGGGTGCGGCCATCAGGGACTGGATGTCGGCCTGACTCAGTGCCCGGTCGAAGATGTTGAAGTCGTCGACCGCTCCGTTGAGCATCGGGTCGGCGAACTGGGACCGGCCGATCCAGTTGTTGGTGGTGTTGCCCAGGCTGGACGGATTGAGCGTCATGTTGGGGTTGGTGGCCACGGACTGACCGTCGACCCACAGCGTCCCGGTGGTGCCGGACAGGGTGACCGCGACGTGATGCCACCCGGTGGGCAGCGGGTTGGCCGCGGTGATCTGCTGCTCGCCGCCACCGGTCGTGATGGCGAACCGGACGCCCGGTGCGCCACCCGCGTTCGGCGTCAGGAACATGAACAGCCCGGTGTTGTTGCCGAAGTCGAAGATCCGGGCCCAGTCCTGGCCGCCGTTCCAGTTGACCCACGAGCTGATCGTGAAGTCGGTCATTCCGTTGGCCACGCCGTCGGGCAGGTCGACGTACTGGTTCGGCTGGCTGCCGTTGAGCCGGATCGCGTTGCCGAAGCCGGTCTGGCCGGCCTCCCGGGTGGCGGGCTGCGGCGCGAGGGTCGGCGGCGGACCAGCCGGACTGTCGTCCCACAGGATGTTGAGGACGGAGTTGCGGATGTCGGCGGCGAGGGCCTTCATCTCGTCGGCCTTGGCGTCGCGCCCGAGCAGTTCGTACGCCTGCTGGGCGGCGACCGCACCGGCCCACTGGAAAGCGGTCTCGGCCCGGTCCTGCCGGGTCGGCTGCCCGCGGTACTGCGCCCAGTGGAAGGTCGGCGTGTCGGCGTCGTTGCCGGTCAGGAAGCCGACGTTGTACTCGACGAGGTTGTTGCCGTTGGAGTCGTACTTGTTGAGCTGGCCCTCGACGTCGCACTCGGCGTAGTGGGCGAAGTTGCGGACCACCTCGGGGTCACCGCCGTGGACCTTGTACGCGTTCCATCCCTCGCGAGCGATGTACTGCTCGTACGTGTTGCCCCAGCTGTGCGACCCGGGATTGTCGATGAAGGCGTCGCACTTGGACGTCTCGCCGGACGCGACCCAGTTGCCGTAGGAGTACAGCGGGTCGCGGAAGTACTTCAGGTCCTGCATGTGCATCGGCTGGGTCAACTGGATCGCGTTGTTGTAGCCCAGCGCACCCTCGACCGAGACCGGGAACTGGAAGTCGTTGCCCGGGATGTTCGCGTCGAAGTAGTTGAACCGGTTGAGGAACGTCCGGTAGTACGACATCTTCTTGATGTTCTCGTCCGGCACGTCGATGTACGGGACGTTGTCGGCCCACCAGCGGTTGTACTCGTCGAGCTGCGTGGCGTACGCGGTCTCGGCGTCGTAGCCGCGGTAGCGCTCGTACTCCGGTCCCGACGCCGGGATCTCGTCGGCGATCGCGCCGAGCTGCAGCTTGACGGTGGTCGACTCCCCCGGCTCGATCGTCACAGTCCGCACCAGGTTGTTGCCGCTCGTGGTGAATCCGTCGCCGCTGAACCGGGTCGACACCGTCGTCACGTTGTAGCGGGTGTTGAACGTCCCGGTCCGCTCCGTCCCGTCGGCGCTCGTCGACTGGGTCACGACGGCCGGAGTAGAGGCCGTGATCGTGCGCGTCGTCGGCTCCTCGCTCGTGTTGGTGAGCGTCAGCAGCGTGACGGCGACGTTGTTGTGCGTGATGAACTTGCGCTGCTCCACGGACAGGCCGGGAGCGGTGTGGACGCTCGTCCAATGGCTCGGCGACTGCCGCCGGTCAGCGGTGACCTCCGACAGGTTCGCGTCGGAGATGCCGACCGTGTAGAGGTTGGTGACACCGGCGGAGATCGCCTCCCGATAGGCGAAGCCGCCGCCGCCCTGGTTGGCGCCGGTGCCCTGGCCGGCGAAGCCGAGGATGTTCGGGTTGTGCGTGTACATGTACAGCGCCCGGCCCTTGGTGTAGAGGGAGTTTCCTCCGCTCCCGCCGGCCGGCCGCTCCAGGATCCGGTCCATCCAGTACGAGTCGCCGCCGGCGGCCCGGTCGGCCTCGTAGATCCTCTCGAGCATGTTGGTGGTCGGGTCGAACTCGACCGGCTCGTCGGGCACCGGGTCGTCCGAACCGACGTACGTCGGGGTGCCGGGATCGACCTCCGGTGGGATGTCGGGGGCACTCGCCGGCGACGCCGGTGCTACGGCGGAAGACAGCACCAGTCCGGCGGCGAACACCGCGGGGAGGGTTCGTTTGACTAGTCGTCTCATGTCCAAGCCTTTCTGCATGAGCCTTTGCTGTGCGGGTGCTAGTTGGCCGTGGGATTCGGGGGCCGCGTCTCCCTTCTCGGCTGGGCCGGCGGCCTCGCGTCGGCGGAGGCGCGCGCAGTCGCCTCGGCGATCGCCGCGAGATCCGGCTGTTCGAGTCGCAGGCTGGCCGCGGTGAGCCAGTCGCGCACCTGATCCGGGCGCCGAAGACCGACGATGGCGCCGGCGACGCCGCTGACCGAGAGCGTCCAGGCGACCGCGACGGCCGCGACGGACACGTCGTGTTGGGCCGCGATCGGCCGGAGCGCGTCGACGAGCTCGAGGTGGCGAGTCAGTGCCTCGCCGGTGAAGTCCGGATGGGTCCGGCGCCAGTCGTCCTCGTCCAGCGCGGCCATCCGCTCGGCACTGAACGCGCCGGTGAGCAGGCCGGAGGCCATCGGGCTGTACACAATCGCTCCGACGCCGTGCGACGCACACCACGCGAGCACGTCGGTCGCTTCGCGATGGATCAGGTTGAACTTCGGTTGCACCGCGTCGACCCGGCCGACCGCGAGGGCCCGGCCCAGCTGGTCCACGGTGTGGTTGGACAGCCCGATGGCACGTACCTTGCCCTCGTCCCGGAGGTCGCAGAACGTCTGCCAGTACTCCTCGATCGGGATGCCGTCGGTCGGTGGTGCATGCACTTGATACAGGTCGATCTGCTCGACGCCGAGTCGCCGCAGTGACGCCTCCAGCTCCGCGCGGATGCTCTTCCGGGTGCCGATCAGGGCCGGCTTGTCCAGCGGCCGCTGCTCGTCCCAGATCACACCGGCCTTGGTGAACAGGTACGGCCGCTCCGACGCCGGAATCTCCCGCGCGGCCCGGCCGACGACCTCCTCGGCGTGCCCGAGGCCGTAGATGGGAGCGGTGTCGATCCAGTTGACACCGCTGTCGACGGCGTGCCGGATCGCGGCGATCGACTCGGCGTCGTCCTGGGCGCCCCAGGTGTCGACCCACCCTCCACCGCCGAAGGCCCAGGCGCCGATCCCGACCCGGCTGATCGCCATGCCGGTCTGGCCGAGCGGGCTGGTCGGCAAGGACGTCACCACATCCGCTCCCTTCGTCCGGCTCGTCCTGTGTGAGCGCTAACAGTCCGTGCGATGTGTTGCTGCTGCTCCCTTCTCTCCTGACCTGTGGCCTCAACGGCCCAGGATCTGAATCTCCTCGAGTCCCACGCCGTAGCCGTCGACGGCGTCGACGACCACGCGTATCCGGTCGGTCGTGATCGACGGGAAGGTCACCGTATTGAGGTTGGGCAGCGGCGCGTCCGGCGTCCTGACCTGGCCCGGCACGTCGACCCAACCCGAGCCGTCGTGGTACTGCAGCGCGTACGACTCCGGCTGGCGGTAGGTGTCGCCGTCGGGTTTGTCGCGCGGCTCGTAGTCCTTGTCGGTGAAGAAGTAGAGCCGGATGATGTCGACGGACCGCGACCCTCCGAGATCAACCTCGAGCCAGTCCTCATCGTTCGGCGATCCCTCGGTGCCCCAGATGGTGTTCGGCGCGACATACCCAGCGCCGGCTTGCGCGGGCAGGCCGGCCATCGTGGTTCCGTCGACGGCGAACTCCGGCGCGGTCGCGCGCAGCGCTGGTGTCGTCGTCGTGAAGGACGCCGTGACCGGCTTGCCCTCGGCCAGGTTCGGCCGCGAGCTGGTC
>JALDXR010000146.1:0-7873 GCA_032154865.1 Nocardioidaceae bacterium | reverse complement strand
CGAGGGCGTCGACCTCGCGCTCGTCGGGTCCACCGGGGTCGATCGTGACGCGGAACGGCCGACCGGCGAGGCCACCGCGTACTCCCCAGCAGGACAGGATCGACCGGTCCGCGATCGACATGAAATGCGCGTCGCGGAGCATCCGGATCTGCTTGTCGTAGCCGAGGCCGCCGCGATGCTCGCCCGGCCCACCGGAGTCGACGGCGAGGCCGAGCCGCTCCACGATGAAGGGGAACCTCGACTCGGTGAACTCGGTCGGCAGGTTTCGCGAGTCCGGCACGACGTGGATCGTGTCCTCGCCGTCGCCGTGCGGCCGGCCTCCTGAACCGCCGCCGAGAACCTCGCGCATCAGGTACGGGCGACCGGCGGTGTCGAGGCCGTAGACGCCGGTGTAGCGGATCGTCTCCTGGTCCGCCGGCATCGCGCCGTCGACGGCCTTGGCGAGCGCGCCCGCGAGCACGCCGAGCAGTCGAAGGATCACGAACGTACGAGCGTTCGTCGGCGCCGGATGAACCGGCGTGAGCAAAGTGCCCTTGTCCGGGAAGCGCATCTCGATCAACGGCACGACGCCCTCGTTGACGTCGAGCTCGGCCATCCGGTCCGGCGTGTCAGCCAGGTTGCGCAGGATCGGCGCCAGCCACTTCTTCAGGAACACGCCGTCCGCGTAGTCGCCGCAGTGGTTGATCGGACCCTTGGCCTGCGGCGACGTGCCGTCGAAGTCGATGACCAGCCGTTCACCGCCCGGGTCGTCCGACGCCGTCCGCGTCAGCGTGATGCGTTGCCGATGCAGCTTGGGGTCGTCGACGCCGTCATGCTCGGCGTAGTCCTCCCACACCCACTGCCCCACGGGAATCCTGCTGAGGATCTCGCGGCGATAGGTCCGGGTCGTACGGTCGATGATCGCGTCGAAGCACGACTCGACGACGCCGCGGCCGTACCGCTCGAACAGCTCGCCGAGTCGCTGCGCGCCCATCAGGCAGGCGGAGCATTCGGCGTCGAGGTCGGCCGCGAGCGACTCGGGCATCCGCGAGTTGCGGGTCATGATCGTCATCGCAGCGCGGTTGGGTCGGCCGTCCTCCCACAGCTTGATCGGCGGCACCATCAGGCCCTCTTCGAAGACCGATGTGGCGTGACTCGGCATCGATCCCGGTACGGCGCCGCCGATGTCGTCGTGGTGACCGAAGGCCTGCACGAACGCGACGACCTCCGGGCGCCCGGTGGACTCGGTAGCGCCGTCGAACACCGGGACCGTCACGCAGAGGTCCGGCAGGTGACCGATGCCGCCCTCGGACCGATAGACGTCGTTGTGGAAGAAGACGTCGCCCGGCCGCATCTGGTCGAGCGGGAAATCGCGAGCGACCGGGTGCACCAGCGCGCTGTACGACCGGCCGGTGAGCTTGCGAAGCAGCCGGTCGTGGATGCCGGCCCGGAAGTCGTGGGCGTCGCGAATCATCGGTGATCGAGCTGTCCGCGCGATCGCCGTCTCGACCTCGCGCTCGACCGAGGCCAGACTGCCCTGGACGATCTCGAGCACCACCGGGTCGACCGAGGCGCCGGCGTCGGCGGTCAGCATGCTGAACGGGAACTCCGTGGGCACGGTCGCGGACGCCATGGGACGAATCTTGCGGGTTTCGGGTCGCGATGGCTACCCGAAGGGCTCAGGATCCGTCGGCGCGGCGCATCGGTTTCCCAGCGGCCGTGACGGCGCGCCTACCGCAGTCGGGACCGCCCGGTCGGCGACAGCCGCAGCCGCAGCGGCTCGGCACGCATTCGCGGCCCCAGTCGCGGCCACACGTCGTGCTGCCAGCGCTCACTCGCCTCGAGTCGTCGCCGGTAGTCCGCATGGGCAGCCGTGTCGTCCAGGCGTACCAGCCAGGCGACCACCGGCTCGTCCTCGCGAACCGGCAGCGCGGGGAACGTGTTGGGCACGTCGGTCGACTCGAAGGCAGCGACTGGCGCTCCCGCGATCTGGCCGAGCAGCGGCACCACGTCGGACGAGACCAGGTCGAGCAGATCGCGCTCGATCGGTCGGTCGAGCAGGCACACCGTCAGGTCGTACACCGAATCCGTCGGCGCCGAGCCCACCGGCGGATGGACCGGGTCACCGACGAACGGCTCGTCGCGGATCGGGGCCAGCAGGAGGACGTCGTCGGAGTCGACCATGGTCGCGTTGGCCGCCTTGCCGTGCTCGGCCCAGACCGGTCCGCCGTAGAACGCGGCCAACGCCTCGCCGCGCTGGTCGGGCGATCCGACGGGATAGCCGCGCAGCCACACGAACCGGTCGGGGTCGTCGAGATCGCGGAACTGTCCGTAGACGCCCATGCCGAGCCGCTCCTGCGACTCGACGAACTCCGCGTCGAACAGGTCGATCAGGTCGTCGCGCCGGCCCGGACGCAGTGCGTACTGCCGCAACTCCAGCAGCGGCGGCCAGCCGTCGAAGTCGGGGCGGCCGGCTGCGGTCATCATGGCGTCAGCCAAGCAGCAGGCCCCGACAACGGATCTTGAGCGATTCGGGTAGCTGCGGCTACCGCGATTCCTCAAGCTCCGTGCGAGTGAGGACGAGATTGCCGTACGCGTCGACCTCGGCCTCAAAGCCCGGATGGATCGGGACGGTGGCGCCGTACTCCTCGACGACCGCCGGGCCGACGATCCGGTGCCCGGGGGCGAGGTCCGGTCGCCAGTAGAGCTCCGTGTCGACCTCGCCGTCGGCGGCGTCGAAGCAGACCGGACGGTGGCCCGACGGCGTCGGCGACCCGGCCGCAGCCGCGCGTTCGCCGATCTCGGGTCGCTGGATCGGCCCGACGCCGGACACCCGGAGGTTGACCCACTCGACCTGCTGGCTCGCGTCGTCGGCGAAGTCGTAGCCGTAGAGCGCCCGGTGCGCCTGATGGAACTCGGCCGCGACGGCGCCGGCCAGGTCGCGGTCGACCGGCCCGTCCGGCACCGGGACCCGCACCTCGTACGCCTGGCCGAAGTAGCGCAGATCGGCGGTCCGGACGTACCGATGCCGCGCCCGGTCGAACCCCTCCGCGCCGAGCACGGCCGCCGCCTGCGTGGCGAGCTCGTCGAACCGGGCGCCGACGTGATCCAGATCCAGCTCGTCGTGCAGGGCGACGTCGGTGCGTACGTAGTCGTTCTTGACGTCCACGGTGAGCAGCCCGAACGCCGACACGTTGCCCGGGTCGGGCGGCACCAGCACCCGCGGCACACCCAGCACGTCGATCAGCCGACACGCCAGCAGCGAACCGGATCCGCCGAACGTGGTCAGCGTGAAATCGCGGACATCGAGACCCCGCTGCACGGTGACCTGGCGCAGCGCGTTCGCCTGGTTCCAGGTCGAGATCTCGAGCACGCCGACGGCTGCCTCCGGCGGCGTCAGGGACAGCTTGCCCGCCAACGCGCCGAGGCCGTCGCGGGCGGCTTCGACATCCAGCGGGATCTCGCCGCCGAGCAGATGCGGCGGGATCCGGCCCAGCAGCAGATGGGCGTCCGTGACCGTCACGTCAGTGCCACCCTGGCCGTAACACAGCGGCCCCGGATCGGCGCCGGCCGACGCGGGCCCGACCTTGAGCGCACCCTCGGGCGACAGCCAGGCGATCGAGCCGCCGCCCGCGCCGACCGTGACGACGTCGATCATCGGGATCTTGCTGGGGTACGCCCCGACCGATCCCTCCGTCGTGAGCGTCGGCTCGCCGTCGATCACTACGGCGACGTCGGTTGAGGTTCCACCCCCGTCTAAGGTCAGCACTTTGTCGAACCCGGCTCTGCTGGCGATCTCCGCGGCGCCCAAGGTTCCTGCGGCCGGACCGGACAGGACCGTGCTGATCGGCTGCTCCACGACCTCACTCGCGCCGAGCACGCCGCCGTTGGACTTCATGACGTAGAACGGCACCGTCCGGTCCGGACCGCCGGTGAACCCGTCGAGACGCTGTTGAATCCGGCTTACGTAGGCCGCGACCTTCGGCTTCACCGCCGCATCGACGAGAGTCGTCATCGAGCGCTCGTACTCTCGGTACTCGCGGAGCACCTGCGACGAGATCGACACCGTGGCCTTCGGATGCTCCTCCGCGAGTACATCGCGCATCCGGACCTCGTGGGCGGGATTGGCGTACGAGTGCAGGAAGCACACGCCGATCGTGTCGATGCTGTGTTGTCTGAACCATCGGGCTGCCGCACGTGCCTCGTCCGCGTCGAACGGTGCGAGTTCGGCTCCGTTGTGGTCGAGCCGGCCGCCGACCGTACGGATCCGGTCGACCGGGACGATCCGGTCCGGCTTGACCCAGAAGTACGAGTTGCCGTAGCCGTCGGGCACCGACTGCCGGGCGATCTCGAGCACGAACTCGTATCCCGTCGTCGTCACGAACCCGAGTCGGCCGACCTTGCCCTCGAGGAGCTGGTTGGTCGCGACGGTGGTGCCGTGACTGACCGAGGTGAGTGCGCCGGCGCCCTGCTCCGGGGTGAGACCGAGTCGGTCGAGGACCTTGGTGATGCCGGCCATGAACCCGTCGGCGGGATCCTGCGGCGTCGACGGCGTCTTGGTCGTCACGACGCGGCCGGCGTCCTCGTCGAACGCGACGACGTCGGTGAACGTCCCTCCGGTGTCGATGCCGATCCGGATGCCCATGGGCGGTATTCAACCCGACTCGGACCGCCGGTCGACGCAGACGTTGGCGTTCCTACCGGAGCAAAATCGATCGCGCCGGGCGATCCGACGGGCTAGCGTCCCGGGTCATGCGCGTAGTGAACGGGAAGCAGGTCGTCAGCTTGTCGCGGGACGAGACCGACGTCCTCATGAACCCCTGACGTTAGATCGTCGTTGACGTCGGCACCGGTGACGGTCGCGCCGCGTACGCCCTCGCCAAGGCGGCACCCGACACCTTGGTCATCGGACTCGACGTGGTGCACAAGCAGCTCGTCGAGACCGCCCGCCGGGCCGGGCGACGACCGGAGCGAGGCGGTGTGCCCAACTTGGTGCTTGCTCTGGCGCGGGCGCAGGAGCCGCCGGAGGCACTCGTCGGCCGGGCCGACCAGATCCACGTACAGCTGCCATGGGGTGACCTCCTCGAGGGGATCGCGCTGGCCGACCCTGCCGTACTCGACGGTCTGACCGCCCTGGCCCGACCCGGCGCCGGGCTGCGCATGGTCGTCAACGGTGCACCGTGGCAGTCCAACGCGCCGATCCGGATGCGGCGGCTGCCGCAGCTCACACCGGAGTACGTCTTGTCGACGCTGGTCGACGCGTACGCGACCCGCGGCGTCGTCATCAAGGAGTCGCGGCTCCTGACCGGCGACGAGCTCGACGGACTCCACTCAACATGGGCAAAGCGGCTGCGACACGGCCGGGACCGCCTCGACCTGACTTTGATCGATGCAGCAGTGCGGTAGCGACCCGGTCGGCGGCCTGCGCGGCAGCGGCGGCGCGCCCCGTGCCCCGCAGCCGGGCCCGCTCGGTCCAGCTCCGCGTGAACAGGTAGGCGATCGCCACGGCGCACACGCCGAAGAAGATCCGGTGGACGTCGACGGCGGGAACCCACTGCACCCGGCCGTCCTTGACCACATAGGCCCCGGCCGGACGGCCATGGACCCCGAAGCCACCGCCACCACCACCTTCGTGGCCGGCCTCGTCCTGGCCACCCCCGCCTCCGCCGCCGCCTGCGACGGTCGCGGCGGTGATCACGGTGACCCCGTCGACCTGGTACGGCTCGGCGTACACCCGCTTGGCCGAGACGGAATCGTTCGCCTTGGTCAGGACCTCATCGATTTTCATGACGGCCTCCCTTTGGTCCGCCCTCAGCCTCGGGGATCGAGGCGTGCCGGACTAGGGACCAAGGTCGCCTGCTGGCCAGCCGACCGGGTCAGCGCCGGCGACGACCCGCAACCGCGCCGGCGAGAACGCCGAGCAGCACCAGTCCGGCACCCACCACGATGCCCTTGACGAACTCGTCGCGATTGGCGGCCGGGCGCGGTGGCGCGGTGAAGACCGTTCCTGGGGCCGCCGCCTCCGCGACGCCGGCACCGGCGTCGGAGGCCGTCGGCGCCAGCACCTCGTTGCCCGTGAGCACCGCGTCGACCGCGCCGAAGAACTCTCCCGCCATCCGCTTGCTGACGCTGGTCAGCATGCGCTGGCCGACGCCACCGAGCATCCCGCCGACGACCGCATCGGCGTCGTAGTTGACCCGGGTCGTCGTGCCGTCGTCGCCGTCGTCGGCGAATCGCACCTGTACGGAGGTGTCGATCGTGCCGGGCGCACCCGCGCCGGCGGCCCGCATGATCAGCGATCGGGGCTCGTCGAGATCGCGCAGCTCGACCGTCCCGGAGTAGGTGCCCTTGATCGCGGCGACTCCGGCGTTGACCGTCATGGCGTACGAGTTCTCGCCGGTCGTCTCGAGTCGCTCGCAGCCCGGGATGGTGCGTACGAGCACGGCCGGGTCGAGCAAGGCGTCCCACGCGGCTTGCGGCGATGCGTTCAGTACGGCCTGTCCGGAGACCTTCATCAGTCCGGCTCCCTTTCGTACGCAGCGGCCGAAGCGCCGCTTGGATCGTCCTCGACGACGGCCACCGGCGGCCGGACTCGGCCGGTCTCGGTGAGCCGCTCGTACGCCGCTGCGATCTCCAGCAACCGCCGCTCGCCACCCACCGGGCCGACGAGCTGCAGTCCGACCGGCCAGCCCTCGGCGGTGAACCCAGCCGGCATCGAGATCGCCGGGCAGCCCGTCACGGTGATGAAGTAGGCCGAGCGCATCCAGTCCAGGTAGCTGTGCTGGGTCCGGCCCTCGATCTCGGTCGGATACTCCAGGTCGGCGCTGAACGGCGGCACCTGGCTCACCGGCATGGCCAGCACGTCGTACGACTCGAAGAACCGCCCCATCCGCTCGCTCAGGCGGGTCCGGTCGGTATACGCGCGGGCGACGTCACGGCCGGTCAGGTCGGCCCCGGCGCGGATGTTGTCGGCCAACGACGGCTTGAAGGCGTCCGGCTGCTTGGCGAGGACGTCACCGAACGCGTCCTGGAACAGCCATGCCCGCAGGGTGCGGAAGGTCTCCTCGGCGCGGACCAGATCCGGATACGCCTCGGTCACGACCGCACCGGCGTCGAACAGGACGGCAGCCTGAGCATCGACCACCTCGCGCACCTGCCGGTCCACGTCGAACGCTCCTCCGAGGTCGACCGTGTGCGCCACCCGAAGCCCGCGCAGGTCGCCGTGGAGCGGCGGTGTGAACGCGGCGCCCGGCGTCTCGCTCGCCGTCGGCACCCGGGGGTCCGGACCCGCGATCACGGCCAACAGCAGGGCCACGTCTTCGACCGTCCGCGCCATCGGCCCGGTGACCGCCGTCGTCTCCCACAGGTTCGTCGTCGGCCACGAGGGAACCCGGCCGAGACTCGGCCGCAGCCCGACCACGTTGCAGAACGACGCCGGATTGCGCAGCGAGCCACCCATGTCGCTGCCGTCGGCGAGCGGGACCATCCCCGCGGCCAAGGCAGCGGCCGCCCCACCGCTCGAACCGCCGGCCGAACGCGACGGATCGTACGGATTGCGAGTGGTTCCGAAGACCGGATTGAACGTATGCGAGCCGGCGGCCCACTCGGGCACGTTGGTCTTGCCGATCGGAACGACGCCCGCGGCTCGGATCCGCTCGACGATCAGGTCGTCATGGACCGAGACGTGATCGGCCATCAGCGGCGAGCCGAACGTCGTGCGCCATCCGGCGACCTCGTGGGTGTCCTTGAAGGCGAACGGCAGCCCGTGCAGTGGACCGAGCGGCTCGCCCTGCGCCTGCCGGTCGTCGGCCTCGGCCGCGGCCGACATCGCCCGGTCGGCGTCGAGACTGACCAGAGCGTTGACGACCGGATTGGCCTGCTCGATTCGGTGCAG
>JALDXR010000145.1:0-7894 GCA_032154865.1 Nocardioidaceae bacterium | reverse complement strand
CCTTCGTCAAGCGCACCGGCTACGTCACCGAGGCCGAGCGGTTCGGCTGGAGCTTCGTCTTCGAGCCGTTCGTTCCCGACCGGGCACAGGCGGCCGTACGCGGCGCGGTCGCCGGGACGCCCTGGTGGGTCGCGGTCGACGGTGCCGACTGGCGGCATCCCGAGGGCCCCGGATCCGGCGTCGGCAACCGCTCCAACCATCCGGTCGTCCACGTCTCGCACGACGACGCCCTGGCCTACTGCGCCTGGAGCGGGACCCGGCTCCCGAACGAGGCCGAGTGGGAGTACGCCGCGCGTGGCGGCCTCGACGGAGCGCGCTTCCCCTGGGGCGACGAGCTGCTGCCCCGCGGCCGGCACATGTGCAACATCTGGCAGGGCGAGTTCCCGAGTCACAACACCGTCGACGACGGCCATCTCGGCACGGCGCCGGTGCGGTCGTTCCGGCCGAACGGCTACGGGCTCTACAACATGTCCGGCAACGTCTGGGAGTGGACGGCGGACCGCTGGGAGGCGGACTCCGGCGGCGACGGCGGCGGACCCGGCGACGGCGGCGGACCCGGCAACGGCGGCGGACCCGGCAACGGCGGCGAGGGGCCCTGGACGATGCGGGGCGGCTCGTACCTGTGTCATCACTCCTACTGCAACCGCTACCGGGTGGCGGCCCGGACGCAGAACACCGGCGACTCCTCCGGCGGCAACCTCGGCTTCCGCATCGTCGCCGACGCCTAAGTTGTCACGCGCCCGACTCGACAGGCTGCGCGTGGACGAAGTCGACCAGGCGCGTGAGGGCATCCGGGTCGGTCGATGGCAGCACGCCATGGCCGAGATTGAACACGTGCCCCGGCGCCGATCGACCGGCGGCGATGACCGAAGCCGCCTCGGCCTCGACCACCTCGGTGGGCGCCAGCAGCACCGTGGGATCGAGATTGCCCTGGACGGGCAGGCGCCCACCGAGCCGCGCCACCGCCGCTGGTAGCGAGACGCGCCAGTCGACTCCCACGACATCGGCTCCGGCCGCACCCATCAGGGGCAGGATCTCGCCGGTCCCGACGCCGAAGTGGATCCGCGGCACGTCGTCGACTGCGCTGAGGACCCGGGCCGAGTGCGGTTGCGCATAGGTGCCGTAGTCAGCCGCCGACAGGGCCCCTGCCCAGGAGTCGAACAACTGCACCGCACTCGCGCCCGCATCGACCTGCAGCCGCAGGAACCCGGCGGAGATCGCGGCCAGCCGCTCGCACAGGGCATGCCACACCGCGGGTTCCGATCGCATCAGCGCCTTGGTCTTGGCGTGATCGCGCGACGGGCCGCCCTCGACGAGGTAGGACGCGAGCGTGAACGGTGCGCCGGCGAACCCGATCAGCGGCGTGCCGGACAGTTCGCCGACCAGGCCGCGTACGGCATCGGTGATGTACGCCATGTCGTCCGGCGCCAGTGGCCGCAGCCGCTCGACGTCGGACATCGTGGCGAACGGCTTGGCCACGACGGGTCCGGTCCCGGGCACGATGTCGAGCTCGACGCCGACCGCTTTCAGCGGCAGCACGATGTCGGAGAACAGAATCGCCGCGTCGACACCGTGTCGGCGCACCGGCTGCATGGTGATCTCGACCACCAGCTCCGGCCGAGTACACGCGTCGAGCATCGCCACGCCCTCGCGGATCGCGCGGTACTCGGGCAGCGACCGACCGGCCTGCCGCATGAACCATACGGGGACATAAGGAACCGATTCCCCGCGGCAGGCGCGAATCAGAACGCCATCACTCGTCGACACAGGGTCGGTGGTCACGGAGTCGATCCTGCCAGCACGGAGTGCTACGGCGCGTCGGACTCCCGGTTGTCGGCTGGGCGACTTAGGCTCCCACCATGGCAGCCAGGACGGAGCGCGACCGGCCGCCGGCGGAGTTCCTACGCGCTGTCGAGGAGCTGCGCCGGGCTCGTCTCCGTCCAGAAGTCGGACTTGAGGAGCTGCCGGCCCCGCAGCGGATTGCGCCGTACGCGCTCGCGTTGAGCGGCGATGTCACCGTCGACGGTGAAGAGCTCGCCACCGGCCGCATCGTCTTGCTCCATGACCCGGACGGCAACGACTCCTGGCACGGTACATTCCGTTGTGTCGCATTCGCCCGGGCCGAGATCGAAGCGGAGATGATCACCGAACCCGTCCTCTCGGCCGTCGGATGGAGCTGGCTCACCGACGCTCTGACCGCCAACGACGCCGATCACGTGGCGCCCAGTGGCACCGTGACGACGGTCCTCTCCGAGGGATTCGGGCAGATGGCCGACGACGGTTCGCATGCCCAGATCGAGATCCGCGCCTCCTGGACTCCGGTCGGTCCGCTGGAGCCGCATGCCTGTGCCTGGTCGGATCTGATGTGTACGGCAGCGGGCCTCCCGCCGTTGCCACCCGGCGTCGTATCGATGCCGAGTCGTCGCGCCCGACGCACCTAGGCGTATGGCCGACACGCCGCCTAGGTCAGAATCAGGTGTGGATCGCCACCCAAGCTCGGAGTCCGAGGAGGTCGCGCCACCGCTTCGGCTTCGTGACTCGCTGCCGACGGTGGTCGACAGTCCGACGGCTCTCAAGTCGACCGTCGAGGCGGTCGCGACCGGCAGCGGCCCGGTGGCACTCGACGCCGAGCGGGCCTCCGGCTACCGCTACTCCCCCCGCGCCTACCTGGTCCAACTGCGCCGGGAGGGCGCCGGAACCGCCCTGATCGACCCACTCCCCTTCGACGACCTGGTCGAGCTCGACGCGGCCATCGGTGACGCCGAGTGGATCCTTCATGCCGCGATCCAGGATCTGCCGTGCCTGACCGAGCTCGGCATGCGTCCCCGGCGGCTGTTCGACACCGAGCTCGCCGGGCGGCTGCTCAACATGCCACGGGTCGGTCTCGCGACGCTGGTGTCGGAGCTCCTGGGCTGGTCGATGGTCAAGGCGCACTCCGCTGTCGACTGGTCGACCCGGCCGCTGCCCGAGCCCTGGCTGGAGTACGCCGCACTCGACGTGGAGATGCTCGTCGAGCTGCGAGACGCGATGGTCACGCGGCTGCGCGAGGCCGACAAGCTCGACTGGGCCCAAGAGGAGTTCGACGCCCTGGTCGACTACGCCGGTCCGGCGATCCGGGCCGAGCCCTGGCGCCGTACGTCCGGGATCCACCGCGTACGGGGACGGCGCGCGCTCGCCATCGTCCGGGAGCTGTGGGAGGCCCGGGACGAGGTGGCCCGCACCCGCGACACCGCGTCGGGTCGGATCCTGCCCGACGCGGTGATCGTCGAGATCGCCCGCGAGAACCCGCAGTCCCCTGGCGCCGTACGGTCTCTGTCGGCCCTGCGAACCCGGCGTCAGCGTCGTGACCTGGACATCTGGATCGACGCCGTCGCCCGGGCCCAGGCGCTTCCGGACCGGGAGCTCCCCACCGCGACCGGGCCGACGACCGGACCGCCGCCGCCGCGGTCGTGGCCGGACCGGGATCCGGCGGCAGCGGCCCGCCTGACCGCCAGCCGGGCGATCGTCACCGAGCTCGCCGAGCGCCACGACCTTCCGGCCGAAAACCTGATCGCGCCAGACCTGATCCGCCGGCTGGCCTGGGAGCCGCCTGCCGAGCTCTCCCTGGCGACCGTGTCGGCCCAACTCGCCGACGGAGGCGCCCGCGCCTGGCAGGTCGAGCTGATCGCGACACAGCTGGCCGATGCCCTCGCATCGACCGACGGCTGACCGGCGGGCGACAACGACCGGCCAGATTGCCGCCCCGGCACTCGGAGGCGTAGGTTAGGTTTACCTAACCTTCAGTGGAGCGTTGATGTTCGCCAATTTCCTGATCGGACTGCGTGAGGGCCTCGAGGCCAGCCTGATCGTCGGCATCCTGATCGCGTACCTGGTCAAGACGGATCGCCGGCACGAGATCCGGTACGTCTGGGCCGGCGTCGCGGTCGCCCTGGCGGTCAGTGTCGCGTTCGGCATCGCGCTCAACCTCACCAAGCAGGCCCTGACCTTCGAGGCCAAGGAGGCCTTCGGCGGCTTCATGTCGCTCATCGCGGTCGGCTTCGTCACCTGGATGATCTTCTGGATGCGCGCCACGGCTCGCTCGATCAAGGGTGAGTTGGAGGGCCGGGTCGACTCCGCGTTGTCGATGGGCGCGCTGACGCTGGCCGTCGTCGCCTTCGTCGCCGTCGGACGCGAGGGCGTCGAAACGTCGATGTTCACCTGGGTCACCGGCGAGGCCGTAGCCGACGACGCGTCGCCGTACATCGGCACCGTGCTCGGGCTGGGCGTGGCGATCGTCCTCGGCACATTGATCTACCTCGGCGCGATCCGGATCAATCTCGGCAAGTTCTTCACCTGGACCGGCGCCTTCCTGGTGCTCGTGGCGGCCGGCGTGCTGGCGTACGCCGTGCACGACCTGCAGGAGGCCGAGATCCTGCCGGGCCTGCACAACACGGTCTTCGACGTCAGCTCGACGCTGTCGCTCGACTCGTGGCTCGGCACGGTGCTCAAGGGCACGTTCAACTACAACCCGGCGCCGACCTGGCTCGAGCTCATCGCCTACCTGGCGTACCTGATTCCGGTGATGGCGATCTTCTTGTGGCCGTCCCTGCCGCGGCTGCATACGCGCACCGAGCAGCCGGAGGCAGTCTCCCGCTAGATCACCGTCCTTGTGGACACTTTCGCCCATCTGACGGCGGGGAGTGGCAAACTGGCCGCGATGGACAGCCCACGCTTCCCGGGTCCGGCGATGCCCGGCGACGACCTCTTCGACAGCATGCCTGGCGACGAGGACCCCGCCCTGCGCGCCGAGGCCGGCTCCCGCGTGGCGCAGCTGCTCGTCCGCGGCGCCCGGGATCGGGGCGACGCCGAGATCGTGGAGCGGATCGTCCGGCTGGCCGACGACCACGGACTCGACCTGCTCGCCGAGCTGTGGCGCCACGAGCCGGCCGACTCCCTGGGCGGAGCCCTGTGGCGGCTCTATCTGCTGCGTACCTGGGTCCACAGCGACCCGGCGCAGGCGGCCCGCGAGTTCGACGCCGGCCGGGCCTATGCCCCGGTCGACGAGGTGGTCGCCGGTGTCGTCGAGCCACCGGGTCCCCGTGAGGTGTGTGAGCTGGTCGACGCCGTCCTGCGCGGCCTCGCGGTCGGGGATCTGCCGGTCACGCTGGAGCGAGCCGCAGCATTCGCCCGGATCGTGGCGCTGGGGCGCGTCCATCTCGACGAGGAGGGCTCGGCCCCGACCCGCAGCGCGGCCCGGCTGGTCGACACCGCCGAGCAACTCGAGGCGTCGGCTCGCCTGGAGCGCAGCGGAGCACTCCCCTGAGTGACAAGCCGCCACCGGTCGTGCGGTGACGATCGCCACTTGTCGCCCAACTCGGCGGATTTGATCCCAGCCGTTAGCCTGGTGTCTTGGTGCCGGGTCGCGGTAGCCCCGGGTCCCAAAATTAGCCGCTGCGAGCGGCCACGCGCCGTGAGGCGCTCCCGACCCGGCACCAACACACGTCCTCAAGCCGGCGGAGCCTGCATCGCACCGCCGATGGCGCTCCCGCCGACCCGTGCGAGGCTGGCGGCATGATCGTCGCCTTCAGCATCTCCCCCACGGCCGCCGACGACACCGGCAGCGTCAGCAAGGCGGTCGCCGACGCCATCCGCGTCGTACGGGAGTCGGGCCTGCCGCACGAGACCAACGCGATGTTCACCAACATCGAGGGCGAGTGGGACGAGGTCATGGACGTCGTACGACGTGCCGTCGACATCGTCGCGGCGACCTCACCGCGGGTGGGACTCGTCCTGAAGGCCGATATCCGCCCGGGCTACTCGGACCAGCTCACGACGAAGGTGGAGCGGGTGGACGCTCATCTGGCGGCGGAGGAGCCGGCCAACTCGAAGGCGGAGCGGTAGGACCGTCCGATGGCGGATCAGCCGGAGGCGGACCGGGCGGGCCGACGGGTCCCCCTGGTGGAGGCGGACCGGGCGGAGGCGGACCGACGGCTCCCCCTGGCGGAGCACCGAACGGCGCCGGCCGCCCCGGAGGCCGCCCGGGAAGCTGGTAACCCGACCGCCTGAGCTGGTCGACCAGTGCCGCCAGCGCGAGCAGGCCACCGAGGCCGGCGAGTAGCACGGTGCCCCAGCGCAGCGGGTGCTCTCGGGCCAGCGCGAGGAGCGCGACGTCGAGGATCTGGGACGCTCCGATCGCGGCGAGGATCAGATAACCCACGTGGTGGGTGTACGCGTACAACCCGGCCAACGCCACGCAGAGCAGCAAGGTTAGGATGAACGCGACGCGGAGGTCGGTCTGGATGTCGGCCAGACCTGACGGTCCCGGCGGCGCCTCGCTCCCGAGGCTGGACCCGAGATCGTTGCTCAACCGGGTGAACGCCGCCGCGACCGTGCCGACGTAGGTCACCGCGAAGAAGCCGTACAACGCGACGCCGCCGCCCAGCAGGCCCGTGACGTCACGGCACTCGAAGCGCCAGCCGGCCGCGACGATCGCGATCCCGTAGAGCATCATGATGATGCCGTACATCAGTGGCCCGTCGCCGTCACCGATGACGTTGCCGGCGAACTGGTTCGCGACGATGAACCCGCCCACGAAGGCGGAGAACGCGAACGCGCCGCCCCGCAGGTACCAGTAGCCGGCTGCGCTGACGGCCACCATGCCCAAACCGACGACGTAGGGGACCCAGTCCTTGTCCGACCAGGGCGCGAGGATCGTGACGCCGAGGCTCTTGATCGCGAATGCGGCGAGCACGCTCGCGGTCCACCGGCTGTGTGGCACGGCCGCCAGCGCGAAGTACCACGCGGCGGCACCGACCGCCAGGCCGATCGTGATCAGGCCGCCCACCCCGAACGTCGACCACTTGAACTCGCCGTCCGAGAGTGCGGCGGCCAGGAGCACCGCCGCGAGCGCCAACGCCCCGCCGAGAGCGGTGGCACCGACCCGGATCCGGTCGCGGAACGGCCATCGCGCCGAGGGCGGTGGCGGCTCGATCGGACCGGGAGGAGTGCGAGCCTCGGCGGCGGAGTAGAGCTCGGAGGCTTGCTCGGGGCGCAACGTCCCCTGCCGTACGAGCGAATCGAGTGATTGGGCGAGTGGATCGAACGTGACGGGAGGCGTCGTCGACATGGGGCCGCAGACTAGCGCAGCGGAGGCGCATCGCGGACTGATCCGGCTAGGGCAGGAACAGCGTCGTGTCGCCGAACTCGTGCCAGAGGTAGCCCTCGTCGACCGCTGCGGAGTACGCCGCCCGAACCGCCTCGGTTCCGGCGACCGCCTCGAGCAGCTCGAGATGACTCGCGCCGGGCTCGTGGAGGCCGGTCAGCAGCCCGGTCACGACCCGCGCCGGTCGATCCGGCCCGAGCACGAGGTCGGTCCATCCGGCACCCGAACGGGCGGCTCCGGACGCGTCGGCCACCGACTCGAGGGCGCGTACGACGGTCGTGCCGATCGCGACGATCCGGCCACCCGACTCACGTACGGCGTTGACCAACCGCGCCGTCGCGTCGGGTACGTCGAACCGCTCGGGCGCCGGCGGCTCGGGTGCCTCGGGACTGGACACGCCGCAATGCAGCGTCACCGGAACGACCGCCACGCCGGCCGCCACCAGTCGGACCACGAGCCGATCGGTGAACGGGCGACCGGCGCTCGGCATCTCGGCCGATCCGGGGTAGGTCGCGAACACCGTCTGGTAGTCGGCCAGCGGCCAGGGCTCGGCGACATAGCCGTAGCGGATCGGCCGGCCGTGCTGCGCGAGCTGGGTCGCCGAGCGCGTCACGGGCGCCGGTCGCGCCGTCCAGAGTCGCGAGGTCGCCGCGGTCGGATCGGGATAGGCTGCCGCGATCGTGAGCCGGACGCCGCCCGGCAACGACAGCCGGGTTCCCGGGCGTACACCGGGATCGGGTCCGGTGTTGTCGA
>JALDXR010000144.1:0-7923 GCA_032154865.1 Nocardioidaceae bacterium | reverse complement strand
GTGTTCCGGCTGCAGCACTCGACCCGGACCGGCCGCTACGAGATCTTCAAGCGCTACTCACAGCAGGTCGACGACCAGTCCCGCCGGCTGATGACCCTCCGCGGATTGTTCCGGCTCAAGGAGGGACTCCGACCGCCGGTTCCGATCGACGAGGTCGAGCCGGTCAGCGAGATCGTCAAGCGGTTCTCGACCGGGGCGATGTCGTACGGCTCGATCAGCCAGGAGGCGCACGAGACGCTGGCGATCGCGATGAACCGGCTCGGCGCCCGGTCCAACACCGGCGAGGGCGGCGAGGACGTCGACCGCTTGTACGACCCGGAGCGCCGCAGCGCGATCAAGCAGGTCGCGTCCGGCCGGTTCGGCGTGACGGCGGAGTACCTCACCCACGCCGACGACATCCAGATCAAGATGGCGCAGGGGGCGAAGCCGGGGGAGGGCGGTCAGCTCCCCGGCTCCAAGGTCTATCCGTGGATCGCGCGGGTCCGGCACTCGACTCCCGGGGTCGAGCTGATCTCACCGCCGCCGCACCACGACATCTACTCGATCGAGGACCTCAAGCAGCTCATCCACGATCTCAAGAACGCCAACCCGGCCGCCCGGATCCACGTGAAGCTGACCGCCGAGGTCGGAGTCGGCACGGTCGCGGCCGGAGTCTCCAAGGCGCACGCCGACGTCGTGCTCATCTCCGGCCACGACGGCGGCACCGGGGCAGCGCCGCTCACGTCGCTCAAGCACGCCGGTGGCCCGTGGGAGCTCGGACTCGCCGAGACCCAGCAGACCCTGCTGCTCAACGGCCTGCGGGACCGGATCGTCGTCCAGACCGACGGCCAGCTCAAGACCGGCCGGGACGTCATCGTGGCGGCGCTGCTGGGGGCCGAGGAGTACGGCTTCGCCACCGCACCGCTGGTCGTCGCGGGCTGCATCATGATGCGGGTCTGCCATCTCGACACGTGTCCGGTCGGAGTCGCGACGCAGAACCCCGAGCTGCGGGCGAAGTACGACGGCAAGGTGGAGTACGTCGTCAACTTCTTCGAGTTCGTCGCTCAGGAGGTCCGGGAGTACCTCGCGGCACTGGGATTCCGCAGTCTCGACGAGGCGATCGGGCATGTCGAGGCGCTGGACGTCGGCGGCGCGGTCGAGCACTGGAAGGCGAGCGGACTCGACCTGTCGCCCGTCCTGCACGTGCCGGAGCTGCCCGACGGCGCTCACCGACACGCGACGACGACACAGGACCACGGGCTCGACAAGGCGCTCGACAACCGGCTGGTCGAGCTGGCGGCGGTCGCCCTCGACGGTGGCAAGCCGGTGCGTGCCCGGCTGCCGATCCGCAACGTCCACCGGACCGTCGGCACGATCCTCGGTCACGAGCTCACCAAGCGCTACGGCGGCGCTGGGCTCGACGACGACGCCATCGACATCGCGCTGGTCGGCTCGGCCGGGCAGTCGTTCGGCGCCTTCGTCCCCCGCGGCATCACGCTGCGCCTGGAGGGTGACGCCAACGACTACCTCGCCAAGGGGCTGTCCGGCGGTCGCATCGTCGTACGCCCCGACCGGTCGGCCACCTTCGCCGCCGAGGAGCACATCATCGCCGGCAACGTCATCGCCTACGGGGCGACCGGCGGCGAGCTGTTCATCCGAGGACAGGTCGGCGAGCGATTCTGCGTACGGAACTCCGGAGCGACCGCGGTCGTCGAAGGCGTCGGCGATCACGGCTGCGAATACATGACGGGCGGCATCGCCGTCGTACTCGGCACGACCGGGCGCAACTTCGCGGCCGGCATGAGTGGCGGCATCGCGTACGTACTCCACCTCGCCGAGCATCGGGTCAACCCCGCCCTGGTGGAGCTGCGGCCGCTGTCGGACGCGGCGTCCGATCGAGTACGCGATCTGGTTCGCCGGCACGCCGACGAGACCGCTTCGACCGTCGCACGGGCGCTGCTCGCCGACTGGCCGGCGGCCCGTGAGGCGTTCACCGAGGTGCTGCCGGTCAACTACGCCAGGGTGATGGCGGCGAAGGAGGAGGCAGTGGTGTCCGGGCTCGACGAGGCGGCGGCCACCCGGGCGATGATGGAGGCGGCCCATGCCTGACCCGAAGGGCTTCATGAAGGTTCCGCGTCAGGACGCTCCCAAGCGGCCGATCGAGGAGCGGGTCAAGGACTGGCGCGAGGTCTATCCGGACGGCGGCGTCGGTCGCGCGCTCCTGCCGATCATCTCGGAGCAGGCCGGCCGCTGCATGGACTGCGGTGTCCCGTTCTGCCACTCGGGCTGCCCGCTCGGCAACCTCATCCCGGAGTGGAACGACCTGGTCTGGCGAGGCGACTGGGAGAAGGCGATCGAGCGGCTGCATGCCACGAACAACTTCCCCGAGTTCACCGGTCGGCTCTGCCCGGCACCGTGCGAGACGGCCTGTGTCGTCGCGATCCACCAGGATCCGGTGACGATCAAGAACGTCGAGGTCGCGATCATCGACAAGGCCTGGGACTCCGGGTACGTCCGGCCGCAGCCTCCGGAGTGGCTCACCGGCAAGACGGTGGCGGTGGTCGGGTCGGGCCCGGCCGGTCTCGCCGCAGCCCAGCAGCTGACTCGGGCCGGCCACACGGTCGCGGTCTACGAGCGGGACGACAAGCCCGGTGGTTTGCTGCGCTACGGCATCCCCGAGTTCAAGATGGAGAAGATCCAGATCGACCGGCGGATCGAACAGATGCGCCGGGAGGGGACGGTCTTCCGCTGCGGAGTCGACGTCGGACGCGATCTCACCGGTGCTTCGCTGCGTGAGCGCTACGACGCGGTCGTACTCGCGGTCGGGGCGCACAACCCGCGCGAGCTGCCGGTCGAGGGACGCGATCTCGACGGTGTGGTGCTCGCGATGGACTATCTGCCGCCGGGCAACCTCGAAGCGCTCGGTGAGCCGGTCCAGGGTGCGCCGACCGCGGCCGGCAAGGACGTCGTGATCATCGGCGGCGGCGACACCGGCGCCGACTGCCTCGGGACCGCCACCCGGCAGGGTGCCCGTTCGATCACGCAGCTGGAGCACAAGGCACGGCCGCCGGAGGCGCGACCCGACGACTGGCCGTGGCCGACGTACCCGATGATCCTCCGGACCTCGCCCGCGTACGAGGAGGCGGGGGAGCGGATCTATGCGGCGGCGACGATCGGGCTGCGCGGCGACGACGACGGCAAGGTACGCGCCCTGCGGATCGCTGAGGCCCGCCGGCTCGAGGACGGCACCTGGACCGAGGTCGAGGGGACCGAGCGCGAGATCCCGGCCCAGCTGGTGTTGCTGGCGATGGGCTACACCGGCCCCCAGCCGGGTCCGCTGCTCGACCAGCTCGAGGCCGGGCTCGACGAGCGCGGCAAGCTGATCCGGGACGAGTCCTACGCGGCCACTGCGCCTGGTGTCTTCGTCGCGGGCGACGCCGGCCGTGGCCAGTCCCTGATCGTCTGGGCGATTGCCGAGGGACGGGCCTGTGCCGCCGCGGTCGACCGCTATCTGTCCGGTTCCACAACCCTTCCCGCGCCGATTCCGCCGTCGGCGGAGCCGCTGACGGCGTGACATCCGACTCGACCTCTAGGCTGGAGACGTGCGCAGAGCGAAGATCGTTTGCACGCTGGGCCCGTCAACGTCGTCGCGGGAGTCGATCCGACAACTCGTCGATGCCGGCATGGACGTGGCTCGGCTCAACCTCAGTCACGGCACGCACGCCGACCACGAGAAGGTCTACCGCCTCGTTCGCGAGGCGTCGGACGTGACGGGTCGCGCGATCGGCATCCTCGCCGACCTCCAAGGGCCGAAGATCCGGCTGGATCGGTTCGCCTCCGGGCCGGTCGACCTGCAGCCCGGAGCGCAGTTCACGATCACGACCCGCGACGTACCGGGCGATCGGACGATCTGCGGCACGACCCATCACGGGCTCCCGCAGGACGTACGAGCCGGCGAGCTGATCCTGGTCGACGACGGCCGGATCCGTTTGCGAGTGACCGACGTCGACGACACCGACGTCCAGACGGTCGTCGAGATCGGGGGACAGGTCAGCGACCACAAGGGCCTGAACCTTCCCGGTGTCGACGTCAGCGTGCCGGCGCTGTCGGAGAAGGACGTCGAGGACCTTCGCTGGGCACTGCATCTGTGCGTCGACATGGTGGCCCTGTCGTTCGTCCGGTCAGAGCTCGACGCGGAGGACGTCCGACGCGTCATGACCGAGGAGGGTCGCGCCCTTCCGGTGATCGCCAAGATCGAGAAGCCCCAGGCCGTGGAGAATCTCGACGAGATTGTCGCCGCGTTCGACGGCTTCATGGTCGCTCGTGGCGATCTCGGCGTGGAGTTGCCGCTCGAACAGGTGCCGCTGGTCCAGAAGCGGATCATCGACAAGGCCCGCCGCAACGCCAAGCCGGTCATCGTCGCCACGCAGATGCTGGAGTCGATGATCACGAGTCCGCGGCCCACCCGCGCCGAGGCATCCGACGTCGCCAACGCCGTACTCGACGGTGCCGACGCGGTGATGCTGTCCGGCGAGACCAGCGTCGGCGAGTATCCGATCGACGCGGTCCGCACCATGGCCCGGGTCGTCGAAACGACCGAGGACCACGGACTCAATCAGATGGCGGCGATCGACTGGCGTCCGAAGACCCGCGGCGGCGTGATCTGCAAGGCGGCGGCCGAGGTGGCCGAGCGGGTCGGGGCGCGCTATCTGGTGGCCTTCACGGCTTCGGGCGACACGGCGCGCCGGATGGTCCGCTATCGGTCGCACGTTCCGGTCCTGGCCTTCACCCCGGACTCAGCCGTACGGTCGCAGCTCGCGTTGTCCTGGGGGGTCGAGACGTTCCTCGTACCCTCGGTCGAACACACCGACCAGATGGTGATGCAGGTCGACCGAAGCCTCCTGGCGATCGGTCGCGTCGCGCCGGGACAGCAGGTCGTCATCGTCGCGGGCAGCCCGCCCGGGATCCCCGGTTCGACGAACGCCATGCGCATCCACCGCATGGGTGACGCGATCAACGAGGTCGCGCCGGCCTACCGGCGACCGTAGCCGAGCTGAGCGTCCCTCAGGCGCCCTGGTCGGGTCGGGTATCGCCTGGTGCCCAGGACCACCGCACGCTGCCGCCGGTCGCCGGGCGGAAGACCATGCCGACAGTCACCGCCCCGCTCGGGACCGCGAAGTCGATATCGGCGAGCGCGCAGTCGCCCGGGTCGATCCGGCCGTTCGCCGCCAACGGCGGGCTTCCGTCATCGGTCGGCCTCGGGTCCCCGGTGGCGTCGGCAGAGCCGCCATCGTCCAGCACCAGGCTCCAATCGGCGCTGGCCGGCTCGTCGGGGCGTTGTTTCGGGGCGCAGAACTCCACCAATGCCGTCACCGTGCGGTCCGTCGGCTGATCCGCCTCGACCTCGGGGTCGGCCACCTGGAGAACGCGACGGTCCCCAGGCCCGTCGTCGGACCACTCACTCATGCCGAGCCCGGGCCCGAGGATCTCTGCCGAGCCGAGTGGGAATCGAGGCTGCGGAGCCGACTCGTCGTCCCCACCGCAGCCGATCAAGGTGTACGAGATGACAGCGGCACCAGCTGCCGCCACGGTTAGACGCCGCCAAGTATCACGCATGTCGCGATCATAGAGTCACACCGCTCATCGCGCATCATCTGGTTAGTAGGCGAGACGACCTCGTGAGTAATGGCGATGTGCCCTGGGTGGGATTCGAACCCACACTGGACGGTGTTTGAGACCGCGGCCTCTGCCGGTTGGGCTACCAGGGCGACAAACCAACGCTACCGAAGCGTACGCCGAGACAGCCGTCTGGCTGGGAACGAGTAGCCTTCGCGTGTGGCCTCCGAGAGCACGACCTCCGACGACGAGGGTGTGAGCCGTCGCCGGGTCGTCATCGCCGAGGACGAGGCGCTGATCCGGCTGGACCTGGCGGAGATGCTCGCCGAGGAAGGGTACGAGGTCGTCGGCCAGGCCGGTGACGGCGAAGCGGCCGTGAGTCTGGTCGAGGACCTAAGGCCCGACCTCGCGGTGTTCGACGTCAAGATGCCCAAGCTGGATGGCATCTCCGCGGCCGAACAGGTGGCGAGTAAGCGCCTGGCCCCCGTGGTGATCCTGACGGCGTTTAGTCAACGCGAGTTGGTGGAACGGGCCCGCGACGCCGGTGCAATGGCGTACCTGGTCAAGCCGTTCAACAAGTCCGACCTGGTGCCGGCGATCGAGATCGCGCTGAGTCGATTCGCCGAGCTCTCGCAACTCGAGTCGGAAGTCGACGACCTCACTGAGCGACTCGACACCCGCAAGGTGGTCGACCGCGCCAAGGGCATCCTGCAGGACAAGTTGGGACTATCCGAACCGGACGCCTTCCGATGGCTCCAGAAGACCGCGATGGACCTTCGGCTGTCGATGCGGGCGGTCGCGGAAGGCGTTATCGCCCACGGCCCGGGCGCTGCCTCCGAATGAGCGACGATGAGGTCACAACTTAACAACGACGCCCCTATCTGGCTCCGACCCAATCAGGCGACGCGCTAGTTTCTCATGGTCAGATCAGTCCGGGCAGCCATGCGCGTGGACCCGGCCTTCATGGATTACGGAGGGGCGATGTCTCGACGACTACATTCTGCCTGGCGACTGGCTGCAGCCGGCGCAGCCGCGATGCTCATTATCAGTGCATGCGGTTCCGACGACGACAGCAGCAGCGACGGCGACAGCAGTGACACCGACGCAGGCAGTGGAGAATCAGCGGCGCCCGAAGGTGACGGCACACTCACCTTGGGCACATTGCTGCCGCAGACCGGCGACTTGGCGTTCCTCGGACCGCCGGAGTTCGCGGGTGTGGACCTGGCCGTCCAGGACATCAACGAGGCCGGCGGGGTCCTCGGCCAGGACGTCGTTCAGGTCAGGGCGGACTCTGGTGACAACACTCCGAAGATCGCTCCGGGCTCGGTTGACCGCCTGCTGAACGAAAATTCGGACGTCATTGTCGGCGCGGCGTCTTCGGACGTTTCACTGAGCGTCATCGACAAGATCACGACCGCCGGTGTCGTCCAGTTCTCACCGGCCAACACGTCGACGGTCTTCGACTCCACCGAGTACGACCCCAACGAGCTGTACTTCCGGACAGCACCTTCCGACGTCTTGCAGGGCGAGGTTCTGGGCAACCTCGTCGTCCAGGACGGTGCACAGAACGTCGCGATCCTGTCTCGCCAGGACGCCTACGGCGAGGCGCTCGCGGAGAACACCGAGAAGGCGATCACCGAGCAGGGCGCCCAGGTCTCGGAAAACATTCTCTACGCCGCCGATGCACAGCAGTTCACCTCGGAGGTCCAGCAGATCAAGGCTGCGAACCCGGACGCGATCGTGCTGATCACGTTCAACGAGTTGACGAAGATCCTGCCTCGGCTGGTCGCCGCGGGTATCGGGCCGGAAGATGTGCCCACCTACTTGGTCGACGGCAACTGCGCTGACTACTCGCAGGCCGGCGAGTCGCCACTGCCGGCCGGGATCCTCGGCAAGTCCAAGTGCACCTACCCGGGCGCCGAGCTGACCAACGATTTCAGGGAGCGGCTGCTCACCGTCAACCCGGACCTGAAGGACTTCACCTACGGTCCGGAGTCCTACGATGCATCAGTCCTGGCCGCGCTGGCCGCGACTGCGGCGGGTTCGGACAACGGCGAGGCGGTGGCCTCGGAGCTGATCAACGTGTCCCGCGACGGCGAGAAGTGCACCGAGTACGCGGAATGCGTCCAGATGATCGAGGACGGTGCGGATATCGACTACGAGGGCGTGTCAGGTCCGACTGACATGAACGACTTCGGCAGCCCGTCGAAGGCAACGATCGGTATCTTCCAGTACGCGCCCGACAACACCTACTCCAACATCGACTACATCACTGGTGTCGTCGAGTAGCAGGTGTCAGACGTAACATCACCGAAGGGGGGGGGGGGG
>JALDXR010000143.1:0-7932 GCA_032154865.1 Nocardioidaceae bacterium | reverse complement strand
GCCCGACGCCGTGATTCTGCCCGGCGACCACGACCAGGTGCTCGGCGTGCTTCGGGTCGCGGCCGAGCAGGGGGTCGCCGTCGTACCGTTCGGCGGCGGGACGAGTGTCGTCGGCGGGGTCGAGCCCGAGCGAGGTGACTTCGACGCCGTCGTCGCGCTCGACCTGCGTCGCCTGAACCGGCTGATCGAGCTCGACGAGGTCTCGATGATCGCCCGGATCGAGCCCGGACTCCGCGGTCCGGAGGCGGAGGCACTGCTCACCGAGCACGGCCTGACCATCGGCCACTTCCCGCAGAGCTTCGAGTACGCCAGCATCGGCGGCTTCGCTGCGACCCGCTCGGCCGGACAGGCGTCGTCCGGGTACGGCAGGTTCGACGATCTCGTCGTGGCCCTGCGGATCGCGACTCCGAGGGGATCGCTCGATCTCGGCCGGGCTCCCGCGTCCGCCGCCGGTCCGGATCTGCGCCAGCTCTTCCTCGGCTCGGAGGGCGCCCTCGGCGTCATCACGGAGGTGACGGTACGAGTCCGCCCGGCACCGGCGGCTCGGCACGACGAGGCGTGGGCGTTCGCCGACTTCACGACCGGCGCCGCGGCGGTCCGGCGGCTGGCGCAAGCCGAGGCGCTCGCGACCGTGACCCGGCTGTCCGACGAAGCCGAGACCGCCGTCAACCTGGCGATGGGAGGAGACGTCGGCACGGCCGGCCCGGCGAGCGGCGGCTGCCTGCTGATCGCGGGCCATGAGGGAACCGCGGCGCAGGTCGAGGTGGCCCGGGCTGTGACGGCAACCGTGCTGGCCGAGGCCGGCGGCCGGTCACTCGGCACCGATGCCGCCAGCGGTTGGCGGGCCGGCCGCTATCGGGCGCCGTACCTTCGCGACGCCCTGCTGGACGCCGGTGCGCAGGTGGAGACCCTCGAGACCGCGACGTCGTGGTCGCGGCTCGACCATCTCTACGCCGCGGTACGCGACGCCCTCACCGAGTCGCTGACGGCGGCCGGGACACCGCCGCTGGTGTTGTGCCACATCTCCCACGCGTATCCGACCGGCGCATCGCTCTACTTCACGGTCGTCGCCAAGGCGGCCGACGATCCGATCGGCCAGTGGACTGCAGCGAAGCAGGCCGCCGGCGATGCGATCGCGGCGCAGGGCGCGACGATCACGCACCACCATGCGGTCGGACTCGATCACCGCGCGTGGATGGCGGCCGAGGTCGGTCCGCTCGGCCTGGACGTGCTGCGCTCGGTCAAGGCCGCCGTCGACCCGGCCGGCATCCTCAACCCGGGCAAGCTACTCCCGCCACCGGACTGACTCCGGCTAGCCGAGCGGGCGGGTCGCCTCCGGGATGGCGCCGGTGCCGGCGAGGAGATCGGCGCCGACGTCGGCGAGTGCCGTCAGGGCGACCCACTGCGGCCACGGTCCGCCCGACACCCGCGCCACGCCCAGGTCGGCGAGTTCGGCGAGGGGCGGCGAGCCCGGTCCGGCGAGGACGCTGACCTTGCGGGCGCCGATGCCCTCGACGAGCCGGCCGATGGTGTCGGCGTCACGTACGCCGGGCACGAAGACGCAGTCGGCTCCGACGTCCAAGAACGCCCGGCCGCGCGTGACGGCGTCGGCAAGCACCTCGTCACGATCGCGATCCCCGGCCAGGAGATAGGCGTCGGTACGGGCGTTGAGGACGAAGGGGACCCCTTCGGCGGCACCGGCACGGACCGCGGCCGACATCTGCTCGACCGCATCGTCGAGCGGCCGCATCTGGTCCTCGATGTTGCCGCCTACGGCACCGGCGGCGATGGCCCGCCGGACGGTGGCCTCGACGTCGCCGTACCCGGCCTCGAGGTCGGCAGTGACCGGGATCTCGACGGCGCCGGCGATCCGCTCGACGGCCGCGATCATGAGATCGAGCGGGATCTGCTCACCGTCGGGGTAGCCGTGCGCGCTCGCGATCGCATGACTCGCGGTCGCCAGGGCACGGCATCCCGCCAGGTCGGAGATCACCTTGGCGCTGGCGACGTCCCAGACGTTGACGAGGACGAGGAGGTCTGGCGCGTGATGGAGGCGGCGTAGCTCGGCCGCCAGCTCGTTCGGACTCACCGGCGCAGCCTACGTCCGGCGCCCGGAACGCGTCGACGAATCTTGCGGGATTGCGGTAGCGGTGGCTACTCGAATGGCTCAAGATCCGTCGCTGACCCGGCGCCGGTGGAAGTACAGTCCGCGATGTGGATCTGCATGTCAGTCTGGAGGGCCGGGGCGATCTGACCGCGCGGATCTACCGACAACTGCTCGACGCCATCCTCGACGGCCGGCTCCGGGCGGGCGAGCGACTCCCGCCGAGCCGCGAGCTCGCGAAACGGCTCGACGTGGCGCGCAACACCGTCGCCGTGGCCTACGAACGGCTGGTCGCCGAGGGCTTCCTGACCGCACGGGTCGGCGACGGCACGTACGTCAGCGACGAGGCCCGGGTGACGGCGCAGACCCGACGCGCGCCCGAGGGAACCGACGTGCGCCCGCGCCCGGTGTGGAGCACGCTCCGGGGCGATCTGGCCAAGCGGGGCGCGACGTACAACTTCAACGTCGGCGTCCCCGACATCCGGCTGTTCCCGCTCGAGACCTGGCGGCGCCTGACCGCCCGCAACATCCGCCTCGCGACGATCGGCTCGGGACAGTACGGCGAGCCGGCCGGCAACCGAGGCCTGCGCGCGGCGATCGCCCGGTACGCCGGGGTCGCGCGCTCGGTCCGGGCCGGGACCGACGACGTACTCGTCACTCAGGGCGCGCAGCAGGCGATCGACCTGGTCGGCCGGGTCCTCGTCGAGCCGGGAGACCTGGTCGCCGTCGAGGAGCCCGGCTACCCCCCGGCGCGACAGGCGTTCCAGACCCTGGGTGCCCGGGTCGTCGGCGTGCCCGTCGACGTGGAGGGACTCGACGTCGCGGCGATACCTCGTGGCGCACGCCTCGTCTACACCACGCCGTCGCACCAGTTCCCGACCGGCGTGCCGATGTCGTTGGCCCGGCGCACGGCTCTGCTGTCGTGGGCCCGGGAGAACGGCGCACTCATCATCGAGGACGACTACGACAGCGAGTTTCGCTACTCGACCCGGCCGCTCGAGCCACTCCAGAGCCTGGACCGCGACGGGCGCGTCATCTACGTCGGGACGTTCTCCAAGACGCTGCTGCCGCTGTTGCGTACCGGCTATCTGATCGCGCCGGCCTCGCTGCAGTCGGCGCTCCATCACGCGAAGCGGATCGCCGACCGGCACGGTGAGACCTTCACCCAGGCAGCCATGGCGGACTTCCTCGACGAGGGACTACTGGCCCGTCACGTCCGTAAGGCGACCCGCGTCTACGCCGAGCGCCACGAGATCGTGCTGGCCACCCTGCACCGCGACTTCGCCAGCTGGCTCGACGTGATCCCGTCGGCGGCCGGCCTGCATGTCTGCACTCGGCTGCGCCCCGGCGCCGCCGTCGACATCGCGGCGGTCATCGAGCACGCCGCCTCGGCCGACGTCGCCGTCGAGAGTCTCGCCAACTATTGCGGTGAACACCCCGCCCATGCCGGACTGGTGATCGGGTACGGCGGGGTGCCTACCGAGCGGATCGAGCCCGGGCTCCGTCTTATACAGAAGGCGTTCGAGGCGTGCGCGTCGCCGTGACCGGGGCGAGCGGGCGACTCGGCCGTCAGATCGTCCGGCTGCTCGCCGCCGACGGGGTCCACGACGTCGTCGCGGTCTGCCGCCGGAAGCCGGACGAACTCGCACCAGGCGCGAGCGTCGCGCTCGCCGACTATCGCGATCCGGCCGCGCTGCGCACGGCGTTCGACGACGTCGACACGCTCGTGTTCGTCTCCAGCGACGGCGAGGCGCAATGGCTGCTCCATCACCACGTCAACGTCGTACGGGCCGCGAAAGAGAGCGGAGTGGGACATGTCGTGGCGCTCAGCAGCGTGGACGCCGACCTGGACTCGCCGTTCTGCTATGCCGTGACCAACCGGCAGACCGAGTTGCTCCTCGAGGCGAGTGGATGCGCGGTCTCGGTCGCGAGGGCGTCGCTCTACACCGAGTTCTTCATGCCCTGGTTGGTCGCCGGCCGATCATCCGGTGAGATCCGGCTACCCGCCGGCGCCGGACGGATGTCGCTGGTGTCTCGGACCGACGTCGGCCGGGCGATGGCGGCGCTGGTCGTCGCCGGTCCGACCGGACGCCATCACGACCTGACGGGCCCGGACAGTCTCGACCTCGCCACGATCGCGACGCTCATGACCGAGGAGTGTCGGGTCCCGGTCCGCCACGTGGACATCACGCCGGCCGAGCATCTCGCCGAGATGGCGGCGCAGGGCGAGGACGCCTGGTGGATGTACGCCTACTCGTCGATGTTCGCGTCGATCCGGGAGCAGCGGTGGGACCGTACGTCCGACGAGGTCGCGACCCTGACCGGACGCCCACCCATCTCCGTCGCCGAGGCGCTCCGGACTTCGTAGGGTCGAAGCGCGGACGACTCAGCGACTCATCAGGTCGTTGACCTCGCCGTACGGAAGGTCGTCGCGAAGGCTGGAGTAGGTGCCGGAGTCGAACAGCTCGCTGGCGCTGCGGTGCACCAATGCGTACGCCGCCCGCACGATGGTCGATCCCAGGCTGACCCGGGCGACGCCGAGGCGACCCAGCTCGGACACCGACGGAGCGCCCGGCCCGACCAGGATGTTGAGCGGCGCGTCGATCCCCTCGACGAGCGCGGCGATCGTCTCGGGATCGGTGACACCGGGCACGAAGACGCCGTCGGCGCCGGCGGCGAGGAAGGTGGCTGCACGGTCGAGTGTCTCGGCCAGCCGGCCCGACTCCGGTCCGACAGCGAGCAGATAGGTGTCCGTCCGGGCGTTGATGTAGAGCGGCAGGCCCGCATCCGCGGCGGTCTGGCGGGCGGCGGCGATGCGCCGGGCCTGATCGCCCGGGTCGCGAAGCGGCTCCTCGCCGTCATGGGTCGCGTCCTCGATGTTGATGCCGACCGCACCGGCGCCGATGACCTGCCGGATGGTCTCGCCGACTCCCTCGGCGTCGGCCGCGAACCCGCTCTCGATGTCCGCGCTGACGGGCACGTCGGTCGCGGCGACGATCGCGCTGATCCGGTCGATCGCGGCCGCCCGATCGACGTGGTCGCCGTCGGCCGTGCCAAGGCTCCACGCGACGCCGGCACTCGTCGTCGCGATGGCGGGGGCGCCGGCGGCCTCGATGAGGCGGGCGGTCGGGACGTCCCAGGCGTTGGCGAGACACAGAACGTCATCCGCGGCGTGCAGGGCGCGAAAGGTCTTGGCGGTCTCGACTGTTCGTGGCGAAGACACGGTCATGGCCCCAGTCGACCAGGCCGGCCGACCAGGTTCTCGCGGGATTCGGACGTCATAGTCGAGGCTGGCGGTGTCCGAGACATCGAGAGAAACTGCTGGTAGGCCAGGCGAAGGAGGCCACCATGACGACGAAGACCTGGACGGTGCAGATCCGACTCGACGAAGAGACCGACGCGACGGCCGCCGAAGCGGTCCTGGACGCCGGCGGCAAGACCGAGATACGCGGCATCGGGCGAAGCCGACGCAATCCGGCCGACCCCGCCGTCGCCATGATCGGCGACGAGCTCGCCGCCGCCCGGGCGCTGTCCGACCTCGCACATCACCTACTCGACGCGGCCGCGCACGACGTCGAGTCGTCGACGCGCCAGCCCGCCGATCTCCATTTCTAGGATCCGCAGGAGCCCGCACCGGGCCGCCGTCGTCGCGGCAGTCCCGCGACGACGCAGGAGTAGGAAAGGGCGACGAGGTCTCGGATCTCGTCGTCGCTGACCCGGCCACCGATGCGGACCGCGGCCCAGTGCCGTTCGGCCAGCGGACCGGCGGCCGAGACGTCGTCGGGGTAGGCCGCCCGCAGCTCCAAGATGGTGGCCGGTGGAGCCTTGACCGCGACGCGGCAACCACTGCCCAGCCAGCCCGACTCGGTGAGCGGGATCCAGGCGAACACCCGGCCACCCACCTTGGCGGTCAGCAGGTCTTCGCCGAACGGGTAGTCCTCGACTGCCTCGTCGTACGCCAGTGCCGCCTGGATCAGCTCGTCCCGCGTCATGCCGATCGCCGGAGCGTCTAGGGAGATCCGGACTGCCGGCGACCGGCGGCCTCGCGGAGCCGTTCGAGAACGAAGCGGTCGACCCGGTCGTCGACGATGCGTAGCTCGTAGTTCTCGACGCCGGTCCAGGTCGCCAGGTCCGGATAGCCCAGCACGCCGAGCAGCTCCGCCACCTCGTCGGCCAGCGCGCCCTCGATAGCAAGCAGATCGGCCTCATCCGGACGATCGAAGTAGATGTGGTGCAGCTCCAGCAGGCGGGCGAGCTCGGTACAGGGGTCTTCGTGGTCGTCCACCCGCAGGTCGTACGCGAGATCGTCGCCCGGCGTGTACGCGCCGGAGTCGGACACGACCAGGAGCGCCGCGCTCTGCCGGCCGCGTCGGTCGCCGCCTGCGGAGTCGCCCGCTCGCAACGCCGAGAACAACCGCTCCGGCAGGGCCAGCGAGTTGCCGTCGAGCCAGGCCGCGCGCATGTCGTCGACGACATCGGGCCCGACCAGGATGTTGCCCTGGATGGCGTAACCCTCGCCGTGGACACCGCCGGCCCAGTCGAGGCATTCGGAGCCGGTGAAGGTGGCTGACCGGCCCGCGGCGTCGACGACACCGAGCTGCCGGTGCTCGCGGCCGTCGTCCGCCGCCAGCAGGGCAGCGGCCGTCTCGGAGGCCGAGCGGCCCTCGACGAGCTGGGCGAGGCCGTCGCGCTTGTACAACGTGTTGGCGTAGGCCTGGGTGGCGATCGCACCGACGCCAACACGGGCCGCTGGGACGGCCGACCCCACGGCGAGGAATTTCGAAGCGACCGCGACTCCCCATGTTGATCCGTCGTCGGATCGGGCTACGATCGAGAAAGTCACAATATGACCGTACCGTGGTGGATCGACGGAAGGGCCAGAATTCGCCACCGCGACTTGATCCCGCACGTAAAATGGCCAGATCGGAGGGAGCGGCCGATGACACCAGCAGCACGTAGAGGCTCCAGGGCCCGGCGTCTAGCCGGTGTTGGGGCGGGTGTGCTGCTGATCGCATTGGCCACCGGTGCGCGGGGACCAGGGGGCGGATCGGCCGAGGCTTTCGTCAAGCCGGCCGTGGTGCCGCTCCACATCAGTCCGATTCCCGAGTCGATCGCCGACGCCGCGGTCGAGGCGGCGCGCCCGTCCGTGCTGTCGCCGGGTGACCAGACGCTTGCGGTCGGCCCCCTCGACTGGTCGGAGATTCCAGCACCGGCGTTGCGGGCCTACCAGCGCGCCGCCCTCATCATGCAGAAGTCCGCCCCCGGCTGCGGCCTGACGTGGGAGGTGCTGGCCGGGATCGGCCGGGTCGAGTCCGACCACGGGCGATTCGGTGGCGCGATTGTCAACACCGACGGCACGACGACACCCCAGATCCTCGGCGTCCCGCTCAACGGGGTGGGCAACGTCGCGGCGATCTCCGACACCGAGAACGGCACTCTCGACGGCGACACGACCTGGGACCGCGCCGTCGGACCGATGCAGTTCCTGCCGACGACCTGGGACGTCGTGGGCGTCGACGCCGACGGTGACGGGATCGACAATCCCAACGACCTCGACGATGCCGCGCTCGCGGCGGGCGTCTACCTCTGCGCGGGCGACGTCGACCTGACGAGCCGTACCGAGTTGGAGCAGGCGCTCTATCGCTACAACCCGTCCGAGGAGTACGTCGCGTTGGTGCTGTCCTACATCGACGCCTACCGCCGCGGCGAGCCGGCCCCGTCGACCGACGTGGCCACCCCCGTCACCGAGGTGCCGACGCTGGACCAGCTCCCCGACGCCCAGCCGCATCCCACGAACAACACGACGAGCAACGTGCCCGGCACCCCGG
>JALDXR010000142.1:0-8007 GCA_032154865.1 Nocardioidaceae bacterium | reverse complement strand
CGAGGCGGCGGACAGCTGACGGTCATCTCGTCCGAGGAGCTCGGCCAGGCCGTCGTGCTGAGCAAGAACCTGCCGCCGACCGGAGCCGACCAGGTCTACCAGCTGTGGCTCGTCGACCCGGACGGTGACGCTCGCTCCGCCGACGTGCTCATCGACGCGCCCGGGGCCGCGGATGTCGTCCAGGAGGTCGAGCCGGGCGACCAGGTGGCGATCACCCGCGAACCCGCCGGCGGCTCGGAGCAGCCGACCATGGCACCGCTGGCGATCACCACACCGGTGTGACCTAGTCGACGGAACGTTCGGCGGCCAGGATCCGCTGGTAGAGACCCCGCAGCCGGTCGGACGGGTCGAGGCCGAAGTCCTCGCGCAGCATGCGCTGATAGCTCCGGAAGATCTCGAGCGCGGCGCGGGTCCGGCCGACTCGCGCCAGCGCCGACATGAGGACGGCACGGGACCGTTCGCGCAGCGGATGGTCCGCGATGAGCGCCTCCGCGGCCGAGACCGCATCGGCGACCGCGTCGGACTCGAGCAACCCCTCGGCACGAATCTCTCGGGCCACTACGCGCAGGTCCTCCAACCGAGCCGCCTCACGCCGGGCGAACTCGGCTTCGGCGAACTCGGCGAACGCCCGGCCGCGCCACCAACTCAGGGCGCGTTCCAAGGTGTCCACGGCTTCGTACGGATCGACCGGCAGCGCGGTGTGGGCAAGCCGGACGGCGGCCTCGAACCGATGGGCGTCGATCGCCTCCGGTGCGAGATCGAGCAGGTATCCGGGCCGCCGCGTCGTGATCGGCGACTGAGTGGGCGCGATACTCCGCATTCCGTCGCGAAGCCGAGCGATGTAGGTCCGCAGCGTGGTGAGCGCCGTACGCGGAGGCGCGTCCTCCCACAGCACGTCGACCAGCCAGTCGACCGGCACCACCGATCCGAGGCGGATGACGAGCGCGGCCAGCAGGCGCCGCTGCATCACGCTCCCGATCGTGAGCTGGCCGCCCGGACCGTGCACCTCAAATGAACCAAGCACCCGCAAGTCGAGATGGGCACCCGGCACGTGCCGAATCTACCTTCAGGTACGCCTTCACGTCTTTGCTTCGAAGTCGCGACGGACACCGGATCGCCTACCGTGGCATCCTGAGCCGCCGACAATGACCCGGCGGCCCGGCTGAACAACGGGAGTCGCGATGTCGTACGCCGAACCAGGACTGCGCGCCGGATGGGAGCCTGACACGCCGGTCGACGACACGGCGATCCGTCGCTTCGTCACCAACTGGATCGGGGCCAGTGCCGCTCCCGTGACGGCGATGGGCGGTGAGCTCCGCACCGACGACACCTTCGCGGCCGCGAACCTCGGTCGGCCGGCCGGATTCTTCAACAGTGCAACGCTGCTGGCGCCGATGGGGGCCCACACCGTCGACTCGACGATGGCGGCGATCAACGGCTTCTACGCGGGCAGCTCGCCCGGCGACGTCCTGTTGTTCAGCGCCTGGCCGACGCCCGATCTGCGCGAACACGGCTGGCAGCTGGAGGGGCATCCCCCGGTCATGCTGCGGGCTTCCGGACTTCCGATGACCGCCCCTCGTCCCACCGACCTCGACGTGACGGAGGTCGGCGACGCCACCGCCCTGCGGGTCTTCGAGGACGTCGCGGTGCGCGGCTATCCGCTCGACGGCACGGATCCGCGACCGGGCGGCTTCCTCGACGAGGCCGTGCTCGCAGACCGCCGGATGCGGTGCTGGGTCGGATGGCATGACGGTCAGCCGGTCGGCGCCTCCGCGGCGTTCGTCGACGCCGGCATCAACGGCGTCACCCTGGTCGCCACGCTCCCCGAGCATCGACGTCGCGGCTTCGGTGAGGCGCTCACCTGGCCCGCGACCCTGGCGGATCCGGAGCTTCCCGCCATGTTGCTGAGCAGTGATCCCGGCCGGCCCTTGTACGAGCGGATGGGATACGTCTCGCTCCTGCGCTTCACGGTGTGGCATCGCCGGTTCGGCGAGTCGTCGGCGTGAGTCGTACGAGATCGCGGCGTCAGCCCCGGTCGCGCCGGAGCTCTCGAATCACCTGAGGAAGGGCCTCGGCGACCCCGGAGGCGACGAGCGGTCCGTCCCCCGCATCGGCCATCGTGGCGGCAGCACCATGCAGCCAGGCGCCCGCCGTGGCCGCATCGTGAGGCTCGAGCCCGGCGGCGGCCAGGGCGCCGATCAGACCGGCCAACACGTCACCCGCTCCTGCGGTCGCCAACCACGGGACGCCGGTGGGATTGGCCGCGACCGGCCGGCCCGGTGTGGCGACGAGGGTCCGCCAGCCCTTGAGCAGGACGGTGACACCCCATCGGTCGGCGGCAGCGCGAGCGAATTGCAGCGGCCGCGACTCCACATCGGAGCGTTCGACCGACAGCATCGCGGCGAGCTCTCCGGCGTGTGGGGTCAGCACCGCCGGCACCTCGAGTCGGTCCGGCAGCGCGCCGAGCCCGTCGGCGTCGACGACGACCGGAACTCCGTCGGCCAGCGCCCGCTGCAACGCGTCGGCAGCTGACTCGCCGCCGCCGGAGCCGACCACCCAGGCCTGGACCCGACCGGCGCCCACGACTGCCTCGGGAGTCCGAAGCCGCACGAGATCGGCGACGGCGCTGGGACCGACGTAGCGCACCATGCCGGCGATGCCGCAGGACGCACCCGACACGGCCAGCAGCCCGGCACCGGTGTAGTCGGCCGAGCCGGCCGCCACGCCGACGACGCCCCGGGTGTACTTGTGCGCGTTCAGCGGCGGCTCCGGTAGCAAGGCGGCGATGTCGTCGGCCTGCGCCGCCGTCAGGCCAGGCTCGCCGAGCCACGGCTCCAACCCGATGTCGACCAGCTCGACGACTCCGGCTGCCGCGGCCGCCGGTGGAGCGAGCAGCCCGATCTTGTGGGTGCCGAACGTCACCGTGACGTCGGCCCGGATGTGCCGCTCCGGTGTCTCGCCGGTGTCGACGCCGATCCCGCTCGGCACGTCGACGGCGACCACCGGCACGCCGAGCCGCTCGATCGTGTCGACGTGCGGGAGGGCGACCGATCGCAGACCCGGCTGGCCGCCGATGCCGACGATCCCGTCGAGGACGAGCTCGGCGCCGGCCGGGATGGCGTCCACGACCCGTCCGCCGGCTCCTCGCAGGGCAGCCAGGCCACCCGGGTGTGCCTTGTCGGGCGCGAGCAGCACCGCGTCGACCCTGGCTCCGCGGCGAGCCAGCCGAGCTCCGGCATAGAGCGTGTCGCCGCCGTTGTCGCCGGCACCGACGAGCAGCGCGACGCGGCGGCCGTACGTGCCGTCCAGCAGATCGACGCACCGAGCGGCGAGGCCGGCCGCGGCGCGCTGCATGAGCGTGCCCTCGGGGAGCGTCGCCATCAGCGACTGCTCGGCCCGCCTGACCTCCGGCACCGGGTGCGCCGATCGCATCAGCTCTCCTGACCGCTCGGCAGACCGGCCATCAACACCGACGTCGCCAGGCGCATGGTGGCGTCGTCGGCCTTCGCCGGAGAGCCCGAGTCGAACGGTGGCTCCGGGTCGTACTCGATGACCAGCTGGAGCGCCTTGGCGAGGTCTGGTCCGTGCACCCGCTCGGTGAGTGCGAAGGCCATGTCGATCCCGGCCGACACGCCCGCGGCGCTGACGTGGTTGGCCTGCCAGACCACCCGCTCGTCGACCACCTCGACGCCGTACGCCCGTACGACATCCCGGAAGGCCCAATGCGTGGTGGTCGGCTTGTCGGTCAGCAGGCCGGCGGCGGCGTAGATCCCGGCGCCGGTGCAGACCGAGGCGGTCCACTGACACTGCGGGGCGGCCGCGCGGAGCCAGTCGATCAGCGGTTGGTCGCGGAGCACCGGCAGCGGGTTTCCACTGCCGGGCACCACGATCAGGTCCGGGTCCGGGAGCGTCTGCGGGGTGTCGGTCGGAACGACGGTGAGTCCGCAGTCGGCCCGTACCGGATCGGCTGACGTCGCCAGGAATCGAACGTCCACCTCGGGCCAGCGGCTGATGATTTCGTACGGACCGACCAGATCCAGCGCCGTGAAATCGGGGTAGAGGACGTAGGCGATCTTCACTCGGTCACCTCGAAGCTGAACATCATCCCGCTCTCGTGGTGCTCTGCGATGTGGCAGTGGGCCATCCACCGGCCCGGGTTGCTGACATCGAGGAGGATGTCCACGGTCTCACCGGTCCGCACCAGCACGGTGTCCTTCCACACCAGGTTGTCCTCTACCACTCCATCACGGCTCAGGACGAGGAACCGGCCGGCACCGTGTACGTGGAACGGGTGGTGCATCGGATGGTCGCCGGCCATCTCGTTCAGCAGCCGGATCTTGACCTGGTCACCGACCCGGAACCGCCAGTCGATGGCCTCGTTCGCCTTGTCGGTGTCGCGGTCTATCAGCTTCCAGCGCATGTTGGCCGGAGTCGTCATGCGGTTGACCTCGACCATGTCGTCTTCCCATTCGATGCCGCCGGCATCGGCACTCCCATGCTCGCCGTGGCCGTGCTCGCCGTGGCCGTGCTCGTGGCCAGCGTGCTCGCCGTGGTCGTGCTCGTGCCCGCCGGCCGCGCTCACCAGATGCGCCGGAAGCAGCTTCATCCCGCACTGGGGACAGTGGTCGGGCTGGTCGCTCACGACGTCCGGATGCATCGGGCAGACATAGGTCGTCTCGCCCTCCGAGCCACCCATGTCCATCTCGGCGATGAAGCCGATCGTCCGGTCCGGCTCAGCCTCGACGTACTCCGCGATCCGCCGGCGTTCGGCGACCATCTCGTCGTTCGTACGAAGGACATCGAACTCGTCCGCGAGCGATGACTCGACCCGCTCCGGGCCGACGGTGATCGTGGCCATCGGATAGACCTGGTCCGGGGTGTGGTGCTCGAGAGTCAGCTCGCCGGAGCGGTCGAACCTGACATCGACCACCACGCGCTCCGACGGCGCGATGACGACGTCATCGACGAACCGCTCCTGCTCGACGCGACCGCTGTCACCGCCGACGAGCTTCATCCGGGCCCCGGGCAGCACGACCCGGAACACCCGGGTGTTGGCGGTGTTCGTGAAGTAGAACCGGACCACCTCGCCGACCTTGGCGGTGAACGAGGGACTCGTCTCGCCGCCCACCAACAGCAGGTCGCCGAAGCGCCCCATCGCCGCATGGGTCGTCTCGGTGCGGTCGAACGGCGCCACCTTGCCGTCCTCGAGCAGGATGTCGTCGAGCGTCAAGGCGATCTCGCGGTCGACCGGCGGCCAGTAGTCGGGGTCGGCCGGCTCGACCAAGATGTTCCCGTAGAGCCCCATCTCCTGGCCGTAGTCCTCCCGGACGTGCGGGTGGTACCAGTAGACGCCTGGGTCCGGGAACCGGCAGCGGGCCGCGAAGGTTCCGCCGACTGGAATCAGCGGCTGCGTCTCGTGCGTGCCGTCGTATTCGTTGTCGAGCCGGAGCCCGTGCCAATGGACTGTCGTCGGGTGGTCGCCCTGGTTCGACAGGTTGACGACGATCTCCGAGCCCTCGGTGACCTTGAGGATCGGACCCGGGATCGAGCCGCCGTAGCCCAGCATCCGTACTCTCTCGGACCCGAGCTGCTTGGCGACCGGGCCGATGGACAGGTCGAACTCGCTTCCGTCGGCGATCTCGACCACCTCGGGCGGTCGGGCGTCGGAGAGTCCCGCGGTCTCCGTGGGGAAATGCTCAGCGGTGCTCATGGCTGTCCCTCCTGTGCTCCACGGCCCGACTCAGTGGGCGCGCTCTGATTGATCTGCACCGCGATGTGCTCAGCATCGTCCTTGACCCAGCCGAGCAGCGCCGAGCCTCGCGTGTGCTGCCAGGTCAGTCCGAGGAAGTAGAGACCGGGTGACGACGTCACTCCTCGCCGGTGCAGGGGGCGACCGCGTTCGTCGAACACCGGAGCATCGATCCAGGCGTACTCGCTGTCGTAGCCGGTCGCCCAGATGACCGCGCCGGGCCGAAGCGACCCGCCGTCGCTGAAGGTCACATCGGCTCCCTGGATGTCGACCGCTCGCGGATGCAAGCGCACACCGTGCCGCCGCTGGAGCGTGCGAGGACGAGACCCGATCAGCGTATCTTTGCCCGACATTCGCCGGCCGATTCGGGACTCGGTCGACTTGCGGATCAGGCCGGTGGCCTCCAGGTACCAGAACAGGTCCCGGCCGAGGATGCGCTGCGGCAGCGGCTTCTGCCGCGAGCCGATCGACAGGTGGACCTCGTGAGTCCCGGCCAGTTCCGCGGCGATCTGAAACCCGGAGTTTCCGCCGCCGACGACGAGCACCGGGCCCGAGGCAACGTCCTCTGGCCGCCCGTACTCGCTGCTGTGGAGCTGTCGGACGCTCGGATCCAGCCGCTCGGCGATCTCGGGTCTCCGTGGCCGCTGGAACGGCCCGGTGGCGACGACGACCTGGTCGGCGCGATAGGTCCGGTCGTCCGTCTTGACCTCGTACGTGCCGTCGACCTGCCAAAGCGAGCGAACGCGGCTGTCGAGCTGTAGCGGAAGCTCGAATCGGCGGGCGTAGTCGGTGAGATAGGCGACGACCTCGTCGCGAGTCGGATAGCGGCCCGGATCACCCGGGAAGGCCAGCCCGGGCAGGCCGCTGTAGCGGGCCGAGGTGAACAGCCGCAGCGAGTCCCAGCGCTGCCGCCAGGACGCCGCCGGCTCCGCGGCCGCTTCGAGAATCGTGAAGTCGCGATCCTGTCCGGACAGGAAGTAGCCGAGAGCGAGCCCGGCCTGTCCTCCACCGACCACGATCACCTCGTGGCGATCTGTCATATCGTGCATAGAGGCTATTTCTCCTTGTTCAGTGACCTGACGAGCGCACAGGCGCAATCAAGCCTGACGGCGTCAAGTGGGATGCGGCCCCGTCGAGAGTCCCCAGTCATAGGGCCACATTCCCCATGATTTCAGAGCCCATCCCTGTTTCAAGGTCGTCGCGTCAGCTTTCGAGTACGACGACAGCCGAGGCGATGTCGCCGTCGTGCGAGATCGACAGGTGAGCCGTCCTGGCGCCGAGCTTGTCAGCCAGCGCGCCGACTCCCCCGGTCATCGTCAGCAACGGCTTGCCGTCGGGGTCGTTGCGGATCTCGGCGTCGAGCCAGGACAATCCGTCCGGCGCCCCGAGCGCCTTGGCCAGCGCCTCCTTCGCGGCGAACCGGCCGGCCAGCGAACCCAACGGCAGCTCTCGCTCCACCGCCGTGAACACCCGCTGCCGAAGGGCCGGTGTCCGCTTCAGGGTCTCCCCGAAACGCACCACATCGACGACGTCGATACCGACCCCGATGATCATGTCGCGAACCCGCTTCGGTGCATGCTCCCTACTCCACGGTCACCGACTTGGCCAGGTTGCGAGGCTGGTCGACGTCGTGGCCGAGCCGGGTCGCCAGGGCACAGGCGAAGATCTGCAACGGAACCGTCGACACCAGCGGCTGCAGCAGGGTCGGCACCTTCGGCAGCCGGATGACATGGGACGCGTAGGCCGTGACATCGTCGTCACCGTCCTCGACGAGCACGATGGTCCGCGCCCCGCGCGACCTGATCTCCTGGATGTTGCTGACGACCTTGTCGTGGAGCAGGTCGCGCCCTCGGGGCGGCACGATCACGAACACCGGCACCCCGTCCTCGACGAGCGCGATCGGGCCGTGTTTGAGCTCGCCGGCGGCGAACCCCTCGGCATGCAGGTAGGCGAGCTCCTTGAGCTTCAGCGCCCCTTCCAGCGCCACCGGGTATCCGACGTGGCGGCCGAGGAACAGGAACGACTTGGCTCCGGCGAGCTCGTCGGCCAGGGCCTGTACCTGGTCGGCGTCCGCGAGCAGTCGGGCGATGCCGTCGGGCACCGCCTCGAGCGCTTCCACGATCGCGTTGATCTCGTAGCCGTACTTCATCCCACGTACCTGGGCGAGATAGAGCCCGAGCAGGTAGCAGGCGACGATCTGCGCGAGGAACGTCTTCGTGGCGGCGACGCCGACCTCCGGACCGGCGTGGGTGTAGATG
>JALDXR010000141.1:0-8011 GCA_032154865.1 Nocardioidaceae bacterium | reverse complement strand
GCCTTGCTGCTCATCGCCGCCCTGATTGCGCTGATCTGGGCCAACTCGCCGTGGGACGAGGCGTACGAGCACCTCCGCCACTTCGAGCTCGGACCGCTGACGCTGGAGGAGTGGGCGGCCGACGGCGGCCTGGCCATCTTCTTCTACGTCGCCGGTCTGGAGCTCAAGCGCGAGTTGGTCGTCGGGACGCTGCGACGCCCGGCGGATGCGCTGGTGCCGGTGGTCGCTGCGATCGCCGGCATGGCGACTCCGGCGCTGGTCTACGTGGCGATCAACACCGGCGGAAACCTCGACGGCTGGGCGGTGCCGATGGCGACCGATATCGCGTTCGCGCTCGCCGTACTGGCAGTGATCGGGAGGTCGTTGCCTTCTTCGCTGCGGGCGTTCCTGCTCACGCTGGCGGTCGTCGACGACTTCGGCGCCATCGTGGTGATCGCGCTGTTCTTCACCAGCGACACCCGGCTCCTGCCGCTGGTCGGAGCGGCCGCGCTGCTCGCGGTGTACTGGTGGTGCCAACGGCGCCGGATCGACAACTGGATGCTGCTCCTGCCGATCGGGCTCGCCACCTGGTGGCTCGTCTACGAGAGCGGCGTCCATGCGACCATCGCCGGCGTCGCGCTCGGCCTGCTCACCAGGGTGGTTCCGGATCCGGGAGAGGAGCGTTCGCCGGTCGAGATCCACGAGCATCATGTCCGGCCCATCGCGGCCGGGATCGCGGTCCCCGCCTTCGCGCTCCTCGCGGCCGGTGTCAGCGTCACCGTCGGTTCGGGACTGCTCACCGAGCCGGTCGTGCTCGGCATCGCGCTCGGCCTGCTCGTCGGCAAGACCATCGGGGTCTTCGGTGGCTCCTATCTCACGGCCCGGTTCACCCATGCCGAACTCGCCCCGGATCTGTCCTGGCGCGACATCGCGGCCGTGGCCGTACTCGCCGGCATCGGATTCACCGTCTCGCTGCTGCTCGCCGATCTGTCGTTCACCGGCGAGCTGACCGACCAGGCCAAGGAGGCCGTACTCATCGGCTCGCTGGCGTCGGCGATCGTCGCCAGCGCCCTTCTGTTGCGCCGGAATCGCGCCCACGCGACGTGATTCGGTACGCGGCTCGGAGTACGACTGTGGATAGGCTCGTGGCCGCGGGACTAATGGTCGGGAAGTCGCGCCGAAGGGAGAAGTCGTATGAGCACCGCCGGAGAACCGCCGCCCGGCCCTTCCGAGCCGGAGGAGCCGACACTGGGCCGGCTGGTCGCGGACGCCAGTCGGGACATCTCCACGCTGATCCAGTCCGAGATCGCCCTCGCCAAGGCCGAGCTGAAGGTCACGGTCCGGACCAGCGGCACCGGGGCCGCCCTGCTGGCCGTCGCCGGCTTCATCGGCCTGGTGATCATCATCCTGGCGTCGATCACGATCGCGCAGTTCATCATCTTTGCCGGGCTCGATCCCTGGTGGGCCTATCTCATCGTGACCGGCGCCTATCTCCTGATCGCCGTCATCCTCGCCCTGCTCGGGGTCCGCAAGCTCAAGAAGGTCCGGGGCCCGGAGAAGACCATCGCCACGGCCCGAGAGATCCCCAAGGCCTTCAAGTCCGGCTCCGACGAGCCGACCGCCTAGGCCCGCCCTAGGCGCAGTCGCCGGTCGACACCTCGTTGGACGCGTCGAGACCGCGCTCGGCGTCGGCAGCGACCTGCTTGGCGGTCAGGACGTAACCCGTGTCGGCGTCGGACAGTGATGCGGCGAAGACCACGCCGTAGACCTCACCCCGCCGCGACACCAGCGGACCGCCCGAGTTGCCCGAGCGCACCAGCGACCGGATCGAGAAGACCTCGCGCTCCACCGTGCCGTCGTTGTAGATGTCCGGGCTGCGAAGGTCCTGCTACCGCGGATCCGCGCCGGCTGGGCGTCGTAGGGGCCGTTCTCCGGATAGCCCAGCACCGCCGCCGTGTCCCCAGCCTCGCCGCTCGTGTCGAACCCGAGCGACGGCACGTCCAGGCCGTCCACGTCGAGCACCGCGACGTCGAGGTTCGGGTCGTAGAGCACGACCTCGGCGTCGTAGGTCGAGCCGTTGGCCTCCACCGTCGGATCGGTCACGCCGGCGACCACATGAGCGTTGGTCATCACCCGATCGGGCCCGTACGCGAAGCCCGATCCCTCGACGCTGCGGTTGCACTCCTCGGCGTCGCCCAGGATCTTGACGACGCTCTGTTCGGCACCCTCGACGCCTGGGCGCCGCAAGATGGCGGCCGATGGTGCATCGACCTGCGGGATGCGCTCCGCGGCGAACGGCTCGATGTAGCGCGGGAAGAGGTCGGACGCGACCACCTCGTTGAACGCGCTCAGGGCCTCGTCGGCCGCGTTGGGCATGACGTCGTCGACCTGGCCGAGGACCGCCGACTCGCGTACCTCCTCGGCGATCGCCGGCATCCGGGCGCCACTGACCGCGTAGCCGATCGCCCAGCACACGACGAGCACCGCCACCATGCTGAGCAGCGCGCCGCCGACCGCGTCGATGGCACGGGCCGGCTCCCACGTGATGTGACTGCGCAACCATCCCCCGCCGTAGGCACCCAGCGCCTGCCCGACCGATGCGGTCACAAGGACCGTCACGAGCGCGATCAGCGAGACGCCGACCGACGGTTCCAGATCCCCGAGCAGATGGGGGATCACGACGATGCCGAGCAGCCCGCCGATCAGCAGACCTCCGGTCGCCGAGGCGCCGGTCACGAATCCCTGCCAGTAGCCCGACACTCCGTACGCAAGGGTCAGGAGGATCAGCAACCAGTCGAGGAAGTTCACCGCTGCCAGCCTCCCATGTCGGGCAAGGGGCGAACGCGGGTCCGATCCCACGGCTGCTCCCACCCGACGTACGCCAGCAACCGGCTGACGATGCCGGCAGTGAAGCCCCAGAGGACCAGCTCGCGATCCACCGCCGACGTGTCGATCGAGAACGCCGGCCCCATCCAGCCGTTGGGATGGCGCACCATGAAGCGTCGATCGGGATCGAGCAGGTCGGACAACGGCACCCGGAACACCGCGGCCACTTCGGCCGGGTCGACCACGGCGACCGGCGACGGCTCGCGCCACCAACCGAGCACCGTCGTGACCGCGAAGTTGCTCGGCGGCAACCATAAGGCCGGCAGCGCGCCGAAGACGTCGACTCCGGACGGCTCCAGCCCGACCTCCTCAGTCGCCTCGCGCAGTGCCGTCGCCGTCGCGTCGTCGTCGCCCGGATCGGTCGCACCGCCGGGGAAGGCGAGCTGACCGGCATGTGAGCGCATGTCGTGCGCCCGCTCGATCAGCAGCAGGTCGGGGCCACCGTCGGATTCGCCGAAGAGCATGAGTACGGCAGCCGGCCGAGCGATGTCGGGCGGGTCCGCGAGGAACCGGACCAGCTCGCCCGACGTGATCGTCCGGGCCGCCTCGGCGACCGGAAGCAGCCACGGCGGCAACCCGTCGTGGTCCGGTTCGCGCTCCGGCGGCGAACTCATGACGTGCGGGCCACCGGCTCGGCAGCCACGTCGACGCCGAGATGCTTCTCGACGAGATCGGCGGCCAGATCGAAGGAGGTGAGCTGGCGGCGCTCGATGGCGACGACCGCGCCCTGGTCGTCGACGAACAGCGTCTGGGGCAACGCGATGACCTCGAGGTCGGCATGCACGTCGGCCCCAGGATCGGCCACCGAAGGGAACGTCACGCCCGAGACGGCTGCGAGTTGGATGGCCGCGGCCGGAGCGGGGTCCTGGTAGTCGATGCCGAGCACCGTCAGCTTGTCGCCGGCGGCCCGATGGACCTGCTGCAGCACCGGAAGCTCGTCGCGGCACGGCGCGCAGTAGCTGCCCCACACGTTGATCAGCATCGGCCCGTCGAGTCCGGCCAGCCGAACATCGCGACCACCGCCGAGACAGGGCAACGTCGTGTCGGGCAGCGCCTGGTCGGAGGCCGGATGACTCGTGGTCGACGGCGGACAGTTGGCGATCCCGGCCTGCTTCTTCAGATGGACGAGCTCCGGCGTCGCCACGTCGACTGAGCCCGACGCCGTACCCCCGATCGGGGCGTCGTCGACACAGCCCGGAAGGAGGAGCAGTGCCGCGACCAGCGCGAGGGCCGAGATCCGGCCACGGGGCAGCGTCATGCGCGGCCTTCGGTCTTCAGCAGCTTGATCGCGGTCGCCGAATCGGTCGGCCCCTCGCCGAAGGACGGACACCACCGGGCCAGCGGACAGGCGCCGCACGCCGGCCGCCGGGCGTGGCAACAGCGTCGGCCGTGCCAGATCAGGTGGTGGCTCAGCAGCGTCCAGTCGCGACGCGGAAACAGCGCGCCGACCTCGGCCTCGATCTTGTCCGGGTCGGTCTCCTCGGTCCATCCGAAGCGCCGCGACAGTCGGTTGAAGTGGGTGTCGACGGTGATGCCCGGAACCCCGAAGGCGTTGCCGAGCACCACATTGGCCGTCTTGCGTCCGACGCCGGGCAGGGTCACGAGATCCTTGAGTCGTCCGGGGACCTCACCGCCGAAGTTGTCGCACAGTGCCTGCGACAGCTTGAGCAACGAGTTGGTCTTGGCCCGGAAGAACCCGGTCGGCTGGATGATCTCCTCGACGTCGGCACGCTCCGCCGAGGCCAGTGCAGCGGCGTCCGGATAGCGCCCGAACAGCACCGGCGTCACCAGGTTGACCCGCTTGTCCGTGGTCTGCGCCGACAGCACCGTGGCGATCAGGAGCTGGAACGGGTTCTCGAAATCGAGCTCGCAACGGGCATCCGGGTAGGTCTCGGCGAGCACCCGGTTCATCTTGCGCGCGCGGCGTACGAGTGTCGTCGGCGGTCGGAGCGGGGCGATCGGCTTGCTGGACGCTGACACGTCCTCAAGCGTATGGGGTGGCTCGGACGGCGCTGTCGCGGCGATGTCAGGTGGAGATTGGCGGTACTCCTTGCCGGTCCGGGCCGGTGATACGTCAGACTGTGATCCACGAGATCGGCCGACGTCCGACCCGTACGGGGGATCAAACGGGTGGGATGCGCCGGCCACGAGGAGGATCCGTGGACAACGACGTGCTCCGTCAGGCACCGCTCTTCTCGTCGCTCGATGACGATGCCGCCGCCTCGCTGCGATCCTCCATGTCGGAGACCCGAATCGGACGCGGCGACGTGCTATTCCACGAGGGCGACTCCGGGGATCGCCTCTACGTCGTCACCGACGGCAAGATCAAGCTCGGCCGGACCTCCGCCGACGGCCGCGAGAACCTGCTGGCCATCCTGGGACCGGGACAGATGTTCGGCGAGCTGTCCCTGTTCGATCCCGGCCCGCGGTCGGCGACCGCCACGGCGGTCACACCCTGCACCCTGATGAGCCTGGGCCACGACGAGTTGCTGCGCTGGCTCGAGGACCAGCCGAGCGTCGCCCGGGCCCTGCTCCACCAGCTCGCCGCCCGGCTCCGCAAGACCAGCGACGTCGTCGCCGACCTGGTGTTCTCCGACGTGCCCGGCCGGGTCGCGAAGGCGCTTCTCGACCTGTCGCGCCGGTTCGGTCGCACCGCCGACGACGGCATCCATGTCCACCACGACCTCACCCAGGAGGAACTCGCTCAGCTCGTCGGCGCCTCCCGCGAGACGGTCAACAAGGCGCTGGCCGACTTCGCCATGCGCGGCTGGCTGCGGCTCGAGCCACGTTCGGTGGTGCTGATCGAGGTGGAGCGGCTGCGGAAGCGGGCGCGCTAGGACACGCGGCTCGGCTCGGCGCCACCGCTGGTCACTCCCGGTCGAGGTAGTCCAACTGCGCCCGAACCGACAACTCGGCGGCTGGCCAGAGGACTTGGTCGACATCGGCGTACACCCGTTCGACGACGTCCCGTGGTGTTGTCGCCCCGGCGGCCAGTGCCTCGCGTACCTGCTCGAGCCGATCTGCCCGATGCGCGAGGTAGCCCTCGATCGCGGCGAGGGCGTCGTCGACGAGCGGCCCGTGGCCCGGCCACACCCGGGTCACCTCGGCCGACTCGGCAAGGTCGCGGAGCCTCCGGAGCGACCCGAGGTAGGCCCCGAGCTCGCCATCCGGATGCGCCACCACCGTCGTCCCGCGACCGAGGACGGTGTCACCGGTGAGCACCGCCGACTCCGCCGGGAGTACGAACGACAGCGAGTCCGACGAATGGCCCGGCGTCCCCACAACCCGTACCTCGAGCCCGTCGACCTCGACGACATCGCCGTCGCCCAGGCCCTCCGACCCGAGCCGCTGCTTCGGATCCAGAGCTCGTACGCCACAGCCGGCCGACTCGGCGAACGCCTTCGCGCCTTCGGAGTGATCGAGATGCCCGTGGGTCAGCAGCACGACCCCGGCCGGGCCAGCCGCCTCGTGGATCGCGGCGAGATGTCCCTGGTCCAGGGGTCCCGGGTCGATCACGACCGAGCGGTGCGCGTCGGGTTCGCGAAGCACCCAGGTGTTGGTGCCGTCCAGCGTCATCGGCCCGGCGTTGGGCGCGAGCACGCAACGCGCCCGATCCGTCACGGCGCCGCCCGACCAGACCGTCACAGGTCCACCACCAGCCAGGCCTCGTCGCCCTCGACCTGCACGCCGGGCTGGATCGTCCGGATCGGCCGGTCCGCCGCAGCGGCGAGGGCCTCGACAGGCGTGCCATGGTCAGCGAGCTGCGACAGCGTCACGTACGTCGGCGGCAGCATCCGGATGGTGCCCGCGTCCACGGCTGCGGTCGCGTGGGCCGGTCGCATCCAGCGCACGGCATCGGCTTCGCCGGAGACGTCGCGGGTGCGTTGGCCGGCCGGCAGCATCGCGACGAAGAACCGAGTGTCATAGCGCCGCGGCTCGAACTCCGGCGTGATCCAGTGCGCCCATGGCGCCAGCAGGTCGGCGCGGAGCACCAGCTCGCGTCGGTCCAGGAAGTCGGTGAACGCCAGCGACCGGTCGACCAGCGCCTGGCGATCCGACTCCCAGTCGTCCCCGGCCGTGTCGTCGACGACGGTGTCCGCGGTCGGACCGGCGAGGAGCACGCCGGACTCCTCGAACGTCTCGCGTACCGCCGCGCACACCAGCGCGCGGGCCAATGCCTCGTCGGACCCGAGTCGCTCGGCGAACGCGGCCACCGGCGGTCCGGCCCAGGTCGTGACGCCGTCGGAGTCGCGTGGGTCGACGCCGCCGCCGGGGAACGCGACCATGCCGCCGGCGAACGGCATGCCCCGGTGCCGCCGCAGGAGATAGGCCTGCATGCCGGTTGGATCTGAACGCAGCAGCACGACGGTCGCCGCGTCGCGGGGTGTCACGGGGATCCGGTCGCCGGTGGCGAAGGCACGAGCGTGCTCGACCAGCTCCGGAGGCAGTCGCCGCGTGGCGTCCATGCCGTCGACCCTAGTGAGTTGTCAGCGCTGTGCCACGCCAGGGCGTGACAGGGGGCTGACAACTCGACGTGCCACGATGGGTCGGTGCCGCCTGCCGAGTCCGACGCCGCGCCGCAGCCGCGTGTCGCCCTCGTGACCGGCGCCAGTCGCGGCATCGGACGCGCCGTCGCGCATCGGCTCAGCGCCGAGGGCCTTCGAGTTGCCCTCAGCGCTCGCGACAAGACCACCCTCGACGAGACCGCCACCGGTTGCACCGGGCCTACGCTCGTGCTCCCCGACGACATCACCGACCCGGCCGCGCCCGATCGACTCTTCGACGCCGTCGAGCGCGAGTGGGGCCGGGTCGACGTCCTGGTCGCCAACGCCGGCGCCGGCGTCTCTGCCCGAGTGCATCGCACGACCGACGCCGACTGGCAGTCGATGCTCGACATCAACCTCACGGCGCCGTTTCGGTGTGTACGCCGGGCGATTCCGGCCATGCTCGACGCCGGGTACGGCCGGATCGTGGCGATGGCGTCGATCGCGGCGAAGCATGGCGACCCGTACATCGCCGCCTACACCGCCAGCAAGCACGGTCTGCTCGGCCTGGTCCGATCGGCCGCCGCCGAGCTCGCGACGACCGGTGTCACGGTCAATGCGGTCTGCCCCGGTTATGTCGACACTCCGATGACCGACGCGAC
>JALDXR010000140.1:0-8015 GCA_032154865.1 Nocardioidaceae bacterium | reverse complement strand
CGAATCTCATCCAGGCGGGCGACCAGCTCCAGCCAGGTGTTCTGGACGACGTCGGACACGTCGGACGAAGGCACGCCCTGGGAACGCGCCACGTGCCAGAGCAGCGGATTGAGCTCTCGGACGATGGCATCGACTGCGCCCGCCTCGCCCGCCTGGGCACGCTCGAGGTGCTCCGCGAGCCGCTCCGCCCTGGTAGTCGTGGCCGGGTCAGTCGACGACGCCATGGCTCGCGGTCCAGTCTTCGAGGTCGGCCACTACTGCGTCCAACGCGGAGGTCGCGCGGGCGCCTGCCGCGGCCGAACTGTTGTCGAGGAGGCTGCCCGGCGTGGCCTGCTCGATCAGCTTCGCCGCGATCGACGCTGACACCCAGGCAGCCGCGAAGGAAGTGCCACTCCACTGGCCGATGCCGCTGGCCTGGAAACTGGGGTCGGGCTCCGTGGGCTCGTCGTTCGCGTCGACGTCTTTGGGCGGCGACACGACGGGTTTGAACTCGAACTCCGGCAAGGCGCTCACCACGGACGTACCAGGCGCCTCGACGCTGACCCACCCCCCGGTACTCGTGTAGGCCGCCAGCGTGCCGTCAGGGTCGCGAGCACCCACGCTGACCAGCTCGGTATCGCCCGGGGCGCTCTCCTCGCTGAGGGCGGCCGGGAACACTCGTTTGTCCGTTGCCTCATTGCCCGCGGAGGCGACGACCCGGACACCGAGCCGAGCGAGATCGCCGAGCACCGTGCGCATCGCCTCCGAATCCGGCGTGTCCTCGTCGACGTCTGGGTAAAGGCCGAAGGAGAGGTTGACGACGTCGACGAACCGCTCGGGCCGACCGTCGACGGCCTTGGACACTCGGTCACGAAGCCACCAGAGGGCGTCGAGCACGTGCTCGTCATCGGCGACGCCGTCACCTTTCATGACGGGGACCGAGAGCACGCGGGCGTCGGGTGCGAGCAGACGCAGCATCCCGGCGATGAACGTGCCGTGGCCCGCGGTGCTGAGCAGCCCATCGGCGACACCTTCCTCGGGTACCTCGAAGTCGGGAGCCCAGGCGCCGCCCACCCGGCGGGCGTCACGCCAGAACGCGTCGTCCTCCTCGCCACTACCGAGCCAGGGATGCTCGCGTACCGGGGTGTCGAGCACCGCCACAACCGGTCGCCGCCCACCCTCGAGATCGGGTTCTTTCGACCGCGCGGACGGGGCAAGGCCGGCGAGGTAGATGCCCTCGCGGTCGGTGCCGTGGCCGTGCCTGACCGTCCCCATGCCCACGAAGTACGCGGGCTGAAGCCGGACGCGCCCGGTGAATCGGCGATCGGCACGCAGGGTCTTGCGCACCTCCCACGCGTCGACATCCGAGCCGGTCAGTTCGAGGAATCCGGGCTTCCTGTCGCGATGGCGCTTGATCCTCAGGTTCCTCAGCTTCGAGTCCGGGTCCTTCCGGACGTCCTCGATCTCCTTCAGTGTGTCACTGAGCCGATCCGGGTCGGTGCGAATGACGGCTCGCTGATAGGCGAACGGCAACCCGCCGATGTTCCTGATGATGTGTGTGGCAGTGGTGATGTGGTCCTCGGATGCAGTCATGGCTCTTCCACCTTCCTGACGTGCCGGCTCGCACACCAAGACGTGTCATGACCCCTCGAGGAGATACCGCTACGAGCGGACGCGCATGTGACTCTTCAGGGCTGCAGAGCAGCACGTCCGCGCGTACGCATCTCTATCCGCCGTCTGTTTCCCGGCTCCCGTCTTCCCCATGAGCGTAACGCCGATCCCTCCCTGCCGCGACCGAGTTGGTGACGGCCATGTAGGGGCCTCCGGGTTGGCGCTCGCCCGCTGATCTCTCGGGGCCGGATGTATCTGGGCCGCGCCGTCCGCCCCGACATGTGCATGGGACACCCGGTCCCAACAACATCCAAGGAGACAGAAATGACTAGTAGCTCACGTACTACCCGCCGGCTGGCCGCTGGTTCACTCGCGGCCGCCGCCGTCGCAGTACTCGCGGCTGCCAACCCAGCGGCCGGCGCGAGCCCCTCGGCCTACGATGCCGCGTGCTCGTTCGACCCGGCGTCCCTGCCGCAGACGGCAGACGCCGCCCAGGGCTGGTACGACCAGTGCTGGACACAGCAGCCCTTCTACACCACCAAGGCCGGCCTCCCTGCGGACGTCGTCCAGAACCGGTACATCCAACGCAAGACGGGTGACGTCATCGTCACGATGACCAGCCCTTCCCATGCTGACGAGACCGAGACAACGAACACCGACCGTCCTACCGACTGGCGGCGCCTGATGGACCAGGTCCCGGATCAGACACCGACGGCGGACCGTCCTGCCAATTGGCGGCGCCTGATGGTCGAGATCCCGGAATCGCCGCAGCTGCTGGGCCGTCCGGCACCCTTCGGCGGGACCGCACAGCACGGGTTTCGCGGCCTCGTCGAGTCCGGCGCCGGCCACCCGGCGTGGACCGGCAACCGGAGCCCGATGGAAACCGAGCAGGCTCAGGAGCGGATTCGCGACGCATTCGAGCGCGGCGTTGGACCCGGTCAGAGCCTCTACATCCGATGAGACCAGGGGTGAGATCACCCCATCCGCACAACTCAAGACAAGCCCGCCCTCTCCCGACGCGATTGACGGAGAGGGCGGGTTTCTCACGTATGGGCAGTGGTCGGCCCGGGAGATCGGGAAACGGCGAGCGCGAACCGCACGGCTTCGTCGATGCTCGATCTGCTCGGTGGGTGGGTCCGCCCGTCGCGCTGGGCCGGCACCATGGACCGGGCGGACTGACCGGCCGCAGCCCGCATCCGCGTCGCGTCGGCACTCCTCCCCTCCGCGGCGAGGCTTTCCGCCAGGCCCTCGAAGCACTCGGCCAGGCCGACGTAGTCACCGAGTTCGTAGCGCACTCGAACGGCGTCCACGAACAGGGCTGTGGCCCGCTCGTCCTCGCCGCGTACGCCGGCGATGACGCCGAGGTTCTTGTAGGTCGATGCGGTGCATCGCCGGTCACCGATCTTGCGGAAGACGTCGATCGCATCGTCGTAGAGACCCGACGCCGTGTCGGAGTCAGGTGTGCGCTGCCGTCCAGGCGTTGCTCGCGCTCGGCTCAGCCGGGCCGGCCGGGACGTCGTGCTCATCGACGACGACATCGCCAACATCTCTACTCCGCGACACGGACCGCGAGTGCTGGCTTGATCCCGGCCGCCCGTCGGGCCGGCAGCGCGGTCGCCACGATCGACGCGAGCAGCGCGGCACCGACCGTCAGGCCGATCTCGCCCCAGGCAATGGGAAACGCGACATCGATCGAGCCGAACGCCGGGCTGTTCTGGTAGAGCAGCCAGGTCGTGAGGACACCGAGGACGGTCCCGACGACGACTCCTTCCAGGGCGATGAACGTGCTCTCGGCGAGGAAGGCTCGGCGCACGGTCGAGGCGCGGAAGCCGAGGGCGCGCAGCACTCCGATCGTGCGGCGGCGTTCGCGTACGGCCCGGACCATCACGACCCCGAGCCCGGTGATGCCGACGAACAGTCCGAGGGCGAGGTAGCCCTGCATGAGCTGGAAGAACTGGGTATTCGCCGCGTACGCATCGCGCACCGACTGCTTGATGTCGATCGCGACGGCGCCGTTGCCAAGAAAACGACTCTCCAGGGTTTCGGTGACAGACGGCACGTCGGTCCCAGGCCGCGTCGCCAGCAGGAGGCTGGATCTCCGGGCATCGGCGCCGAAGGTGGCGCGCGCCGTGGCGTCGCCCATCAGCACCGGGAACCGGAACTCGCCACCGCTGATGCCGTAGAACGCGGTGCCGTCCGTCACGACGCCAGCGATGGTGAAGTCCGTCGGCTCGCCGGTCCGCGGGTTCGTCAGCGTCACGGTGTCACCTGGCTCGATGGCCTTGCCGGGAGGTCCGCCGGGCGAGCCGTAGAAGGCGTCGACCATCACGTACGACGGATCGGTCAGCACGAGCTGCCAGGCAGCCGCGTCGTCGGGCAGCTGGTCGAGCCGATCGTCGAGGGCCGGCCCCTTCTGGAGATCGGCGGGCAGGCCGACCGCGATCGTGGGCAGCGGGTCGTCGGTGCGCCCGAGTGGGTCGCTGCCGTACGCCGGCGCGGTCGAGAGCGGAGCCACCTCGGTCACCTGGTCTGCCAGACCGACCTGGTTCAGAGCCTGCTCGGCGCCGGTGAGCGGAGTGTTGGGGTTGTAGTCGAGTCGTACGGACCAACCGGCGGATGCGTCCTGGACCGACTGGTCGACCCCGGCCGAGATGATCGCCGAGATCTGCGTGAGGAGCACGATGACGAGGACCACCAGGCAGTACATGGCCAGCGTGGCGCCGGTCCGGAAGCGTCGGGCGGTCGGGTAGGCGACCGCGAGGCGCATCGCAAGACCGGACTCGGACGGTCGCTCGATCCACCGTCGCAAGGGGCGCAGCAGGACGGCCTGATGCTGGCTGAGCAGCACGATGGAGGCGAAGGACAGCATCGTGCCGAGCACGACGTACGTCGTCGTCGACGCCTCGTCGTAGACATGCGGGCAGACGATGTGGGCGACGAGGCCCCAGGCCAGCACCGCGACGGCGACGGCCGTGGTCGCGACCGGCGGCGGCATGACCAGGCGGAGCAGCGGGATCGCCGAGACGGCCGCCAAGGCAGGGAACACGTAGGTTCCGGCCCCTTGGCTGGAGGCGTTGAAGACGACCGGCCACGACGCCGCGACGAACACGGCGGTGAGGATCGCCGAGAGCACCACGAGTCGTCGATGCCCGCGCGGCCGGCGTGGCAGGTCGAGATCCCGGATCGCAGCGATGATGTTCATCCGCGAGATCCGCACGCTCGTCAGCGCGACTGCGACGAAAGCGATCAGGAATCCGGCGCAGATGCCGTTGACCAGGGTCGCCGTCCGTACGTCGTAGACGATCGCGAGCTGATTGTTCTCCTGGTTCCAGCCGTTGAGGATGTTGACCGCCAGGACCACAACGACCCGGCCGACGAGGAGTCCGAGCGCGGCGCCGAGCACAGCCGCGATCCCGGCGTACACCGAGCCCTCGATGGCGAACTCCGCGGTGACCCGCCGACGCCGCATGCCGATCGCGCGCAGGATGCCGAGCTGGCCCTTCCGCTCCTCGGTGAGCATCACGAAGATGTTCACCAGCAGCAGCACGCCGGCGATGATGCTGAAGCTGGCGATGAACAGGAAGAGCGCGCCGAGGCTGTCGCCGGTCTGGCGCGCCGCGTCGAGCACTTCCTGCTTCGGTGTGCTCACGACGGCTCCCGTGTCGGCGAGGTCGCCGAGCGCGCCACGGATCGCCGGCTCGACCTCGCCGGTGAGCTGCTCGCCGGCTTCGACTCCCCCTCGGTTGGACACCACGGTCGTCGTCACAGGTTCGCGGCCGACCGAGGCGGCCGCCGATACCAGCGTCCCGGGTTGGAAGAAGGCGTTGTCGTTCTCGGCGGCTCCGACGCCCATGCCGGCGAGGCCTTCGGCTGGAACCACGTCGGCCACGGTGAACTGCTGCGGCTGGCCGTAGAACTGGAAGCTGACCTCGTCGCCCACCGTCGCGTCCAGCGAGTCGGCCAGGTTGTCGTTGATGACCACCTCGTCGGGCCCAGGCTCCGCGACGTCGAGCCCCGAGTCGTCCGGTGCGCCGAACTCGGCGGCGTCGTGGAAGTCGAGCTCCCAGACGAGTGCCCGGGGCTCGGTCCACAGCCCGCCGGCCACCTCGTGGACCGCCGCGGACTGATCACCGCGTACGGTCAGCAGCCCGTCGACCCTGGGATCGTCGGCGAGTGGGGCGAGGCGGTCCGACGCGGCGTCGCCGACGGACATCGACGTCGTACTCACGGTCTCGTCGATCGGTCCGAGTACGTCGTACGCGCTCTGCCGTACCGACCGGTCCAGGGAGTCGCCCACCACCATGCTCGCCACGATCAGAGCCGTGCCGAGCAAGGATCCGACGACGACCAGGACCGCCTCAGTGGGGCGGCGCCGGATCTGTCGTAGCGCCAGCCGCCGCAGGATCGGCCGCCGGACGACCAGGAAGACGACGAAGCCGACCGCGATCCCGGTCGTGACGGCCAACGGAATCATGGCCCCGGGGTACATCGCTCATCACCGCTGACTCACTGCGTTCGCGGACTGCGCCGGCAATGGACGCTCGTCGCCGGCCAGCCGGCCGTCTCGCATCAGGATCAGGCGGCTGGCGGCCCGGCCGATCGCTGGATCGTGGGTCACCAGGACGATCGTCTGGCCGTGCTCGCGATTGAGCTCCAGCAGCAGGTCCATCACCTCGGCGGCCATCGAGCTGTCCAGGTTGCCGGTCGGCTCGTCGGCCCAGACGATCGCGGGTCGGGCCACCAGCGCTCGCGCGATCGTGACCCGCTGCTGCTCGCCGCCGGACATCTGGTTCGGGAGATGGCCGGCGCGGTGGCTCAGGCCGACCCGGCCCAGCATCTCGAGAGCTGCCGCGCGGGCCGGCTTGGGCGGCGTGCCGACCAGCAGCAGTGGCAGCTCGACGTTCTCCACCGCGGTGAAGACCGGGATGAGGTTGAACGACTGGAAGACGAACCCCATCGACCGCGCCCGGTGCTCGGTCCGATCGGCATCGCTCATCGCGAACAGATCCCTACCCTCGACGAGGACCCGGCCGCCGTCGATGTCGTCGAGACCGGACAGGCAGTTCAGCAGCGTGGTCTTGCCCGATCCCGACGGCCCCATGACGGCGACGAGCTCACCGGCTCGCACCTCGAGGTCCAGGTCGACCAGCGCCGGCACCTGGACGTCGCCGGTGCGATAGATCTTGGACACTCCTTCGGCCACCAGGAGCGGTTCCGAGGCTTTCACTGCATGGCTGTACATGGCTGACCGCCCAGATCTAGGTCCCGTGCAGTGAGGCCGCTGCCAGGTCGAATCCGAGGTGGCGGCCCCAGGTACGGGCGCGCTCGAGCTCGCCGTCCGCAAGCGGTCCGGTCATGTCGGCGACGTAGTAGCTGTGGGCCGGCGAGATCAGGCGGTAGCCGCGTCGACGCAGTCGCTTCGCGACGCCGCGGGCCGCCGATCCGGGCAACCACCGGACGTCGATCCGGGTGTCGAAAGCGGCCGCTCGCCTCCGGTCTGCCGGCGGCAACGCGGCCAGCCACTCTCGTAGGCCGTCGCCGCGGGACTCGAGCGGCGCCTCGGTCTTGGTAGCGGCGTCAGCGCGGGTCTTCGGCCGGGTCAGGCCGAGAACATGGGTCGGACCGCCCACCACCAAGAGATCCACATCGGCCGCCGGCTCCACCGGGGCGTCGCCGACCTCGACGGCGTCCGTCGCGACATACTCGGCCAAGCCTTCGGCGATCGCCTTCGCGACGTCGCGGGTGTTGCCGAACATCGACTCGTACACGATCAGTGCTCGCATGATGATCCTCCCTGCGCCATTCGGCCTTGCACCTTCAGTCCACTCCGCGCGGCCGCTAGACGGCAGAGAAGAAGGCCATCGGACACCAATCGGTGGTCCATGACGGACTGCCCCACGGCCTAGGACCTTCGGCACGTCCGAACGGCACGTCGGCCAGACGGCGACGTCAGGGCGGATCGTCCGGTCGCTACGACGGGCCTGGCGGTGTCGCTCCTGGAGGCACTTCCCCGTGGCGCTGGTAGTACCACCGGGCGTACGCCTGGACCGCCGTCGGCAAGGTGAAGAAGATGCGGTCCTCGCCCATCCGCTCCACGAAGCCCGCCGCCACCAGGTCGTCGCGCAACTCCTGCTTGACCCGGGCCATGGCGAACGCCACGCCGCGCCGGGTCAGCTCCTCCTGGAGCTCGACGAGGGCGTCGACCGCCGTGATGTCCACCTGGACGTTGGCCTCGGCATTGAGCAGGAACCACTCCACCGGCTCCGGAGCCGTATCGACCGCTGCCAGGGCGCGGCGTTTGAAGTCCTCGACATTGGCGAAGAACAGCGGGGAGTCGTAGCGGTAGACGACGAGACCCGGCACCTGCTTCGCGTCGGCATAGTCGTCGATGTCGTGCATCCCGGCGACGCCGGGCGCGTAGCCGA
>JALDXR010000139.1:0-8060 GCA_032154865.1 Nocardioidaceae bacterium | reverse complement strand
ACGCCAACTCGGCGCGCGAGGCGCTCGTCAAGATGTGCACCCTGCCGCTGCTGGCGGGCGAGAACATCGGCGCCCGCTTCGTCGTGCCGACCGTCGCCGCGTCGGTCGACCTGATGGTGCACATCTCGATCGACTCCGACGGATCACGGCAGGTCGACGAGATCGTCGCGGTCCCGGGCCGAGTCGAGAACGACCTGATCGAGACTGAGCCGCTGTTCGTACGCCGCGACGAGCGACTGCAGCGCCTGGCGGGCATGCCGCCGCGACCGGAGCGATTCGCCCGCAAGGGCATCGACCTGCGTCGGCTCCTCAACGGTGAGCCGGGTGACGACGTGACGCCCGACGCGGCCCGGTCGGATGCCGGCGTGCCACGGTCAGCCAGCACCTCCGGAAGGCCCGCCTGACATGGGTGCGCTGATCGGTCTGCTGCTCGGCGCCGGCCTGATGCTGGTGTGGCTCGCCGCGACCGGCGACGGCTGGCGCTCCGGTCGACCGTCCGGCGAGCCGCGACTGCGTGCTCTGCTGCAACGGGCCGGGGTCGAAGGAGTGACACCGGGCGGCGTCGTGCTGCTGAGCGTCGCGAGCGCGTTGCTGAGCGGCATCGTCATGCTGGCGGTCTCGCGGACCCTGCCGGTGGCGTTGGTGCTGGCTGTCCTGGGCGGCTATCTGCCCGTCGCCGTACTGAACGGGCGGGCCCGGCGTCGGCAACGTGAGTTCGCCGAGCTGTGGCCGGAAGCGGTCGACAACCTGGCCTCGGCCGTGCGAGCCGGCCTGTCGCTGCCGGAGGCGCTGACGCAGTTGGGCTACCGCGGGCCGGAGCCGTTGCGCGAGCCGTTCGTCAAGTTCGGTCGCGACTACCAGGCGAGCGGCCGGTTCGGCGACAGTCTCGACCTGCTCAAGCAGCGGCTCGCCGATCCGGTCGGCGATCGGGTGTGCGAGGCGTTGCGGATCGCCCGAGACGTCGGGGGCGGCGACCTGGGCCGGATGCTGCGGGCCTTGTCGGGCTTCCTCCGCGACGACGCGCGTACTCGCTCGGAGCTCGAGTCCCGGCAGGCCTGGACGGTCAACGGCGCCCGCTTGGCCGTCGCCGCGCCCTGGGCGGTCCTGATCCTGATGTCGTTCCAGTCCGAGACGGTCCAGCGCTATCAGCGACCCGCGGGCGTCGTGATCCTGGTGGGCGGTGCCGCCGTCTGCGTGGCCGCCTATCGGCTCATGACCCGGTTGGGCCGGCTCCCGGCCGAACGGCGGATCCTGTCATGACCCCGATGCTCACCGGCGGTCTGATCGGCCTCGCGCTGGGAGTCGGACTCTGGATGGCGGGCCACTCCCTGCTCCGGTCGCGACGGCCGGCGCTGTCGGACCGGGTGGCGCCCTATCTGTTCGACCTTCCCGAGGCGTCGCGGCTGCCGACCCAGCCGCAGTCGACGTCCGCGCCGGCGGCAGTGGGCTGGGCGATCTTCGGCCCGTCGGTACGCCGGATCGCCCGTGGCGTCGAGAAGGTGCTCGGTGGCACGTCGAGCGTACGACGCCGGCTCGACCGACTCGGATCGCCGCTGTCCGCCGAGCAGTTCCGGGTCGAGCAGGTGCAGTGGGGACTGTCGGTGTCCGGCGCGGTGGCCGGGTTCGGCATGTTGTGGTCGCTGCGGTCGCCGGTGGCGCCGATCCCGTTGCTGTTCCTGTGCGGTGTGGCGTTTCTGCTCGGCGTGCTCGGCCGCGACTGGGAGCTGAGCCGGGCGCTCGGCAAGCGCGAGGAGCGGATGCTCACCGAGTTTCCGACTGTCGCCGACCTGATGGCGTTGTCGGTCGCGGCCGGAGAGGGTCCGGTCGCGGCGCTCGAGCGGGTGGTGACGTCCAGCCGAGGTGAGCTGTCGGCCGAGTTGGGCCGGGTGCTGGGCGACGTCCGTACCGGCACGCCGATCAGTCTCGCGATGGACCGGCTCGCCGCGCGTACCGGCGTTCCGATTATCGCCCGGTTCGCCGAAGGGCTCGCCGTGGCCCTGGAACGCGGCACGCCGTTGGTCGACGTGCTGCACGCGCAGGCCGCCGACGTACGTGAGGCCCAGCGGCGGACCCTGATCGAGACCGGTGCCCGGAAGGAGGTGCTGATGATGGTCCCGGTGGTCTTCTTGATCCTGCCGGTCACCATCGTCTTCGCCTTCTATCCCGGCTGGGTGGGACTCAACCTGACGACCCCATGAGGAGACGAGGCGAGGACATGAACAAGCGAGTGTCGGGGGCGCTGTCGGCGTGGGCGCTGAGCCTGCGGAGCCGGTTGGCCGGCCGATGGCGGCGCGACGAACGCGGCGACGTGCCCGGCTGGGTGATGATCGTCGTGATGACGGCGACCATCGTGGCCGGGTTGACCGCCATCGCCGCGCCGCAGCTGAGAGGGATGCTGTCCGACGCGCTGAACTCCGTCACCGGCGACTGATGTCGCGTCGCCGTCGCGACGAGTCGGCCTCGGCGGTGGTCGACTTCGTGCTGATCATGGTGGTGCTGATGCCCTTGGTGCTCGGCATCGTCCAGGTCGGTCTGGTCTTGCACGTACGCAACACCCTGACCGCGGCGGCGTCGGACGGCGCGAGGTACGGAGCGTCCCTGGACCAGGCTCCGGAGGACGGCGCGCAGCGTACGCGGGACCTCATCGAAGGTGCGATCGCCGGTCGCTATGCCAAGGACGTGACTGCCGGTGTCACCGAGGTCGGCGGATATCCCGGCGTCGAGGTGCGGGTGCATGCGGAGGTGCCGGCGCTCGGCTTGTTCGGTCCGGCCGTGTCGCTCGACGTCGAAGGACATGCGGTCGACGAGGTCCTGCCGTGACGGCGTGGCGTCGGCTGCGGGAGCGGCGAGACGAGTCCGGCACTGCCCTGATCGAGTTCATCTGGCTCGGGCTCCTGCTGCTCGTTCCGCTGGTCTACATCCTGCTGACGGTCTTCGATGCCCAACGGGGTGCCTTCGGGGCGAGCTCGGCGAGCCGGGCCGCCGGACGGGCGTTCGTGCTGGCACCCGATCAGGACACGGCGCACGACCGGGCCGAGCAGGCCGCTCGCATCGCCCTCGAGGACCAGGGCGTCGACTATGGCAGCGACGTCTCAGTCGTGATCACCTGCGATCCAGAGCCGCTCGAGTGCCTGACCGCCGGCTCAATGATCACCGTCGAGGTCGTGGTGCAGCAGCCGCTGCCGCTGGTCCCGTCGGCATTGGGCGCGAGCGCGCCGAGTGTCCGGCTGTCCAGCACCCATGTCGAGCCCTACGGCACCTTCCGCGAGGACCGGCCATGACGAGCCAGCGCGGTGACCACGGCCAGGTGACCGTGATGATCGTCGGCTTCTTCCTCGTACTCGGCCTGCTCACCGCCGTTGTCGTAGACGCGTCGGCGGCGTACCTCCGTAACCAGGCGCTCAACTCGCTCGCCGACGGCGCAGCCCTGGCCGCCGTGGACGGGATCGAGGGGGCGCAGGTCTACCGCGGCGACCTGGACGACCTCGCCGGGCTCGATCCGGAGCTCGCGCACCGGTACGTGCAGCAGTACCTGGTCGACGTCGGTGCATTCGAGGCCTATCCCGGTCTCGACCCGTCGGTCGAGCTGCGTGACGACCGAGCCGTCGTCGAGCTGTCTGCTCCACTCCGTCTGCCGCTCACGCCACCGGGCTGGGACGACTCCACGGTCATCACCGGCGAAGCGTCCGCCGTCGTCCCGGTCACGTGACCTACACATGCTAATGTATGTGTATGCCGTTGACCCGTCGACTCCAGCTGCTCCTGGACGAGGAGCGCTACCGGAGGGTGTCCGACGTAGCCCGTCGTCAGCACACGTCAGTGGCGGCGGTGATCCGCGACGCGATCGACCGGGGTCTGGCTCCGGCCGCAGACCACCGGGCCGAGTCGGCGCGGTCGATTCTCGCGGCGGCCCCGATGGACGTACCGGACGTCGACGAGCTTCTCGAGGAGCTTCGCGAGGCTCGCGGACGCCGCGGATGATCATCCTCGACACCACTGTGCTCGTCTATGCCGTCGGAATCGATCATCCGCTTCGTGAGCCTTCCCGGCAGCTTGTCAACGCGGTCGGCGCCGGCGCCCTTTCCGCTACGACGACGGTCGAGGTCATTCAGGAGCTTGCGCATGTCCGGGCCCGGCGCATGGATCGAAGCGACGCGGCGCAGCTCGCGGCCGACTACGCGCGGTTGCTCGGTCCGCTGTTGCTAGTGACCGAGCAACATCTGCGTTCCGGATTGGATCTGTGGAAGCGGCACTCGTCGCTCGGCTGCTTCGACGCCGTACTGGCAGCCGCGGCGATGGCGGCCGGTGCGACGCTCGTGTCGGCGGACAAGGCGTTCAGCCGGGTCCGCGGCCTCAGCCATCGCGTTCCGGACCCCCGCGGAGTCGCACGGCTGCTAGCCGACTAAGGACGATTCGGTCCGCGGTGCGCTATGACTGCTCGGCCTTGAGTACGCGTTCGAGCGCGCGGGCGACCGTCTCGGCATCGGATCCGAGGTGTCGGGTGAAGTGCCGCTCGATGCCACGCACATAGACCGGCGCGGCGCGGCGGAATCGCTGTCGGCCGGCTTCGGTCAGCGCGACGATGGTGGAGCGCCGGTCATCCGGATGCGGCAGGCGCTCGACCAGACCGGCGGCGAGGAGCTCGTCGACCACGCGGGTGGCGCGCGTACGGCTCACCACGGCCAGCTCGCCCAGCTCGCCCATCGTGAGTCGCCGGTCGGGTGCGCCGTTGAGCTCGAGGAGGACGTCGTACCAGGTCAGCGGCAGGCCGCACCGCTCCCGTAGCTCCCGGTCGAGAAGCGGAACCAGGCGAGCGTGGACGCGAAGCAGTGCTGCCCAGGCGGCCGGGTCGGTCATGGCCTCGACGGTACGGGAATATCTGTGCGCCCGCACACATTAGACAAGTATGTGCGCCCGCACATACCTCGTACCGATGGGAGATCGACATGACCACCCTGCTCCATGTCTCGGCGTCCCCGCGCGGCGAACAGTCCGAGTCGTTGGCGCTCGCCGAGCGGTTCCTGGCCGGCTACCGCCTGTCCGAGCCCGATGCCGATGTCGAGCACTGGGACCTGTGGGACGGCACCTTGCCGGCCTTCGGCCCGGATGCCGCCGCGGCGAAGATGGCGGTCTTCGGCGGGGCCAATCCGCAGGGCGAAGCCGCAACCGCCTGGCAGACCGCCCGCAGGACGTTCGAGCGGCTCGACGCGGCCGACCGCTACCTGTTCTCGGTGCCGACCTGGAACCACACCGTCCCGTACATCCTCAAGCAGCTCATCGACGTGGTGAGCCAGCCCGGGATGGTGTTCTCGTTCGACCCGGACACCGGATACACCGGCCTGCTTCGGGGCAAGACCGCTGCCGTGCTCTACACCGGGGCGGTTTGGGGGCCCGAGCGTGACGAGCGGTTCGGCGTCGACTTCGCGGCGCCGTATTTCGAGACCTGGCTGCGCTGGGCGGGTGTCGACGACATCTCGGCGGTCAGCTTCCGGCCGAACCTGGTGACGCCGGACGCGGAAACTGCGCGTACGGCCGCCCAGGCCCAGGCGTACGCCCTCGGGCGCCGGGTCGCACTGGCGGCCGCGGCCTGACCCTGAGCAGACCGAATTCGCGCGACACGCTCGCGTGTTCCGCAAAGCCGGTCCTCCCAGCGAAGCGGTCATGGCGGGCGTCCACCCCGTACGCTGGCGGAATGACCGATGTGGACTTCGACGCGCAGCTCAAGGAGCTCGATGCGACCCTCACGACGATCGAGGGTGTGCTCGATCTTGACACTGTGCGCGGCGAGATCGGCTCACTCCAGGAGGAGGTGGCGGCGCCGGATCTATGGGACGACCAGGCCAACGCGCAACGCGTGACTGGGCGGCTGTCCACGCTGCAGGGTGAGCTGGAGCGCGTCACGAGCCTGCGGTCACGGCTCGACGACCTGCAGATCCTCGTCCTGCTGGCTCGCGAGGAGGGTGACGCCGACGCGCTCGCGGAGGCCGAGGCCGAGTTGCGCCGCCTGCAGCAGTCCATCGAGTCGCTCGAGGTCCGGACCCTGCTGTCCGGCGAGTACGACCAGCGCGACGCACTCGTGTCGCTCCGTTCCGGCGCCGGTGGGATCGACGCGGCCGACTTCACCGAGATGCTGATGCGGATGTACCTGCGCTGGGCCGAGCGGCACAAGTACCCCACCGAGGTCTACGACACTTCGTACGCGGAAGAGGCCGGTATCAAGTCGGCGACCTTCTCGGTCAAGGCGCCCTATGCCTACGGCACGCTGTCGGTCGAGTCAGGCACGCACCGGCTGGTCCGGATCTCGCCGTTCGACAACCAGGGCCGGCGGCAGACGTCGTTCGCGGCGGTCGAGGTCGTCCCGGTGCTCGATCAGACCGACGAGATCGAGGTGCCGGACGAGGACATCCGGGTCGACGTCTACCGTTCGTCCGGGCCCGGCGGCCAGAGCGTCAACACGACCGACTCGGCGGTGCGCATCACCCACGCCCCGACCGGCATCGTCGTGAGCGTCCAGAACGAGAAGAGCCAGCTCCAGAACCGTGCCACCGCGATGTCGATCCTCAAGGCCAAGCTGCTCGCCCTCAAGCACGAGGAGGAGCGGGCCAAGCTCGACGAGTTGCGCGGTGACGTCGCGGCGTCGTGGGGCGACCAGATGCGCTCGTACGTCCTGCACCCGTACCAGATGGTCAAGGATCTGCGCACGGAGTACGAGACGGGCAACACGTCGGCCGTGTTCGACGGCGATCTCGACGGGTTCATCGAGGCCGGCATTCGCTGGCGCCGCGGACAGCAGACGGCCCGTTCCGACTAGCTCCCGCGATCCGATGGCCCCGCACCGTACGAATCTCGAGGGATTTGGGTAGCCATGGCGACCCAGACGGCTCAAGACTCGTCGTCCCACGGCCGAGCTGCGATCGCCATCCGCGGCCTGACCAAGACGTTCGGCAAGGGCGAGCGCGCCATCGAGGCGGTTCGCGGCATCGATCTCGACGTCGAGGCCGGCGAGACCTTCGGGTTCCTCGGACCCAACGGCGCCGGCAAGTCCACCACGATCAAGATGCTCTGTACGCTCGCCGACCCCACCGCCGGTACGGCCACGGTCGCCGGTCACGACGTGGTGAGCGAGCGGGACGAGGTACGCCGGCACATCGGCCTGGTGTTCCAGGAGACGACGCTCGACACGTACCTCACGGCGGAGCAGAATCTCCGGTTCCATGCCGAGCTCTACGGTGTGCCGCGCTCCGAGCTGGGTCCGCGGCTCGACGAGGTGCTCGCCATGGTGGGTCTGGGGGAGCGCCGAGGCGATCTGGTCCAGACGTTCTCCGGCGGCATGAAGCGCCGGCTGGAGATCGCCCGGGGACTGCTCCACTCGCCACGGGTGCTGTTCCTCGACGAGCCCACGATCGGACTCGATCCACAGACCCGGGCGTCGATCTGGGAGTACCTCGGTGAGCTGCACCGGCGGGAGGACATCACGGTCTTCGTCACGACGCACTACATGGACGAGGCCGAGCACTGCGACCGGATCGCGATCATGGACGAGGGCCGGATCGTCGCCCTCGACACCCCTGAGGCGCTGAAGGCCGGCATCGGCGAGGACCGGGTCCGGATCCAGACCGACGACGATCCGCTGGCGATCCGGCAGCTGTCCGAGCGCTTCGACATCGAGGCGACGACGGTCGGTGTCGACGGCGGCGGCAAGGCCGTCAGCTTCGGCGTGCCGGGCGGCGAGCAGTTCGTGCCGCGGCTGTTCAGCGGCATCGACGTCCCGATCCGGTCGGTCACGGTGACCCGCCCGAGTCTCGACGACGTGTTCCTGTCCTACACCGGTCGCACCATCCGCGACGCCGAGGCGGCCACCCGTTCGGCGCCACCTTGGGTGAGGAGGTAGTCATGGCGGCCACCACCACGGCACGGATCGCGCAGGTACGCCTTCCGACCACGGGCATCCGGCATCAGCTGCGCGCCACGTCGGTCGTCTGGCGCCGCGAGCTGGTCCGCTTCTCCCGCGACCGGACCCGGATGCTCACCGGACTCGTGCAGCCGCTGCTGTTCCTGTT
>JALDXR010000138.1:0-8095 GCA_032154865.1 Nocardioidaceae bacterium | reverse complement strand
CCCACGGCGAGTTGGCCCAGATCAGCGCAATCAGGGCGGCGATGAGCAGCAAGGCGCCGCCGACGGTCTCCTGGCGGAGGGCACGGCCGAGGAAGGTCTCTTCACCGGGTTCGAGCCGACCGAACAGGCGAGGCCGCCGGCCGCTGGGTGGGACGGCTTCTGGTGACACAGGTGATCTGCTTTCGAGGTCGACGGCTCGTACGCCGACCAGGCTTCCCGGCTCGCCGAGCCCGAGCCTATCGAAGCGGTGCCGCCGTACTCGGGAGGCAACCGGCCCGATCGGCGTAGCGTCACCCTCATGAGCGACGTGTCACCGGCGGACGAGGAGACCACGGCCGAGCGGATCAACCGCAACTGGCTGGAGCTGCTGCAGGAGCTGCGGGTCACGCAGACCGGTGTGCAGATCCTGACCGCCTTCCTGCTCATCCTGCCGTTCCAGCGCCGCTTTCCCGAGCTCACCGACGGCCAGGAGTGGCTGTACGTCGCCGTGCTCATCGGGTCGGTCGTGAGCACCGGGCTCATCACCGCACCGGTGTGCTTCCACCGCCTGATGTTCCGGCGCGGCCTTCGCCTGTGGTTGGTGGAAGCCGGTGACCGAGCCGCCCGCTTCGGACTGCTGGCGCTGGCGCTGACGATGTGCGGTGCCGTCGCGCTGGTCGTCGATGTCGCGGTCGGGCGCGTCGCATCCTCGATCCTGACGGTGTTCGTGGGCTTGTTCTTCGGAGTCCTGTGGTGGCTGCTGCCGATCACGGTGCTGCGACGGACACGCTGACCCCGATCACGAAGGCGACACCGATCAGGACCGTCATCGTCCAGGCGAGCGTCCGGAGCTGCCGCCGCAGGGCGGGGCGCTCGTCCGGCAGGGCGAACACCCGCCGCGGCCAGTGTCGCCACGACACGTACCAGAAGATCGCTGTCGTGACGGCGAGCAGGCTCGCCTTCACGGCATGGGCGGCGACGTCGTCGTAGTCGTCCATCACCCAGAGGACCGCCCCGCTGCCGGCCAGCGCGGCGATCAGACCGATCACCTTCCACCGGTTGCCCTGGGCGATCAGGGCGGCGAACCCCTCGTGCCGATCGTCGTCGGCCGCGAAGAAGCGCGCCACCTTCGGCTGGACGACGGTGAGTGAGTACGCCATGCCGCCCAGCCACACGGCGGCCAGTCCGGCGTGGATGACGACCAGTGCTCCGAAGGCCACGGGCGCCATTCAACCGGCTCGGGGGTCCTACACGGTCTTGAGCATCCCCGAGTCGACGACGATGTCGGCGCCGGTCGTACTCGCCGAGCGCGGTGAGACGAGCAGCGCCACCTGGTCGGCCACCTCCTGCGGATCGGCGAGGCGGCCGGTGGTCAGGCCCATCCATTCGGGCACGTCGGCGTCGAGGATCTGGTCGCGATCGGTGTCGAAGCGGCTCGCGAGGATGTCGGCGACGCCACCGGGGTCGGTCCACCATGGCGTGCGTACCGGACCCGGCGAGACCGTGTTGACCCGGATCCCCTGCGGCGCGTACTCCTCGGACAGCGCCTTGGTGAGGTTGGTGAGGCCCGCCTTCGCGGCCCCGTAGTCGACATTGATCGGTGACGGCTGCCGGGCGTTGGTCGACGACACGTTGACGATGACACCACCGCCGTTGCGCTGCATGACGGGGACGGCGGCGCGGACGAGCCTGACCACCGCGAAGAGGTTGAGCTCGAAGACGGCCTGCCAGTCCGAGTCGCTGGCTTCCATGAACGACGTACGCGGCAGCTCGACACCACGCGGTGCGCCACCGGCCACGTTGACGAGACTGTCGATGGCGCCGAAGGCCTCGGTCGCATGGGCGACGACGCGATCGGCGGCGTCGGTCGCCATCAGGTCTGTGCGCAACTGACTCATCCGATCGTCGGCGAGCTCGTCGAGTTCGGATGCCTTCGTACGCGAGACCGCGACGACACGGGCACCTTCGGCCAGGAGCGTACGCGTGACGGCGAGGCCGATGCCCTTGCTGGCTCCGGTCACGACAGCGACATGGTCTTTCAGTTCGAGGTCCATGCCGTCCACGATGGCCGGATCGACCGCCTAACTCTGGCGGGTATCCGCCGTCGCGTTGCCCGGTCCGCTAGCCGCCGGTCCAGGGCCCGATGCCGCCGATGCGCTGCGGGGTGACTCGCAGGATGTAGCCGCCGGGCCTGGCTTCCAACGGCGGCGGGAAGATGACGTTGGGTCCGAGGTAGACGTGGGCAAGCTGCTGCAACAGGTCGGCCGCGTTTCCCTCCTCGACGCGGGCGGTGGCATGCACCACGAGGTACTCCCGCAGTCCGAAGTCGTTGATGTTGGGGGCCTCGAGCGAGAGCACGACGCGGGGATCACGACGTACGTTGCGCAGCTTCTGGCGCTGATCCAGGTGGCCGCTGACGATGTCGTCGCCGTCGAGGCCGACCCAGACGCAGCTCACCTGCGGACTGCCGTCGCTGTTGAGCGTGACGAGGTGGGCCAGGGCATCGGACTCGAGCAGAGCGCGAGCCTGCCGGTTGAGCACGGTCATGGGTCCAGCATGTCGCGTCGGACCCCCGATCCACACCCATTCGGCAGCCGGGTTCGATCGCGACCCGCCACACTGGCGTTGTGACCACCGAGCCGGCGCCGCGGCGATGGGTGCTGCATGTCGATCTCGACCAGTTCCTTGCGGCGGTCGAGGTGCTGCGACGCCCGGAGCTGCGCGGCAAGCCGGTCATCGTCGGTGGCAAGGGCGATCCGACGCAGCGGGCCGTCGTGTCGACCGCTTCCTACGAAGCGCGGGAGTACGGCGTGCGATCCGGCATGGCGCTTCGTACCGCCGCGAAGCGCTGTCCCGACGCGGTGTTCCTCCCCGTCGACGAGCCGACGTACCTCGCCGTCTCGGAGCAGGTCATGGACACGCTGCGGTCCCTCCCGGCCGTCGTTGAGGTGCTGGGCTGGGACGAGGCCTTCATGGAGCCGGCGCCGGTGCCGGACGATCCGGAGGCGTTCGCCCGAGACGTCCAGCGGGCGGTCCGCGAGGCGACCGAACTGTCGTGCTCGATCGGCATCGGCGACAACAAGCTGCGGGCCAAGATCGCGACCGAGTTCGGCAAGCCGGCCGGAACGTATCGGCTGACCGAGGTGAACTGGTACCCGGTGATGGCCGATCGCCCGACCGATGCACTGTGGGGGATCGGTCGCAGGACCGCCAAACGCCTTGCGGGGTTGGGGATCGAGACCGTACGCGACCTCGCGCTGACCGACCCGCGATGGCTCGCCGAGCAGATCGGACCGACCATGGGCCCGTGGCTGCGGCGCACCAGTCGCGGTGTCGACACGTCGCCGGTCGACGGCACGCCCTGGGTCGCGCGCTCGCACGGCCGTGAGGAGACCTTCCAGCAGAACCTCACCGAGTGGGACGAGGTCCGCGAGCAGGTGCGTCGACTCGCAGCGAGGGTCGTCGACGACGTGGTCGCGGACCAGCGTGAGGTGATGCGGGTCGCCGTCAAGGTGCGCTTCGCGCCGTTCTTCACCTACACCCGAAGCCGTACGCTCCCGCAGCCGACGACCGAGGTCGAGCCGATCACCGATGCCGCTCTGGAGGCACTCGAGCGGCTCGATCGCCGCGATCCGATCCGGCTGCTCGGCGTACGTGCGGACATGGCTCCGATCGAGTCGGCTTGACTAGTCAGCGACGCTGCCTTCCGGGTGTTGCCGTGTCCGCCAGAGCGCTCCGACCCCGAAGAGCACGAAGACTCCGGTGGCGCCGGCCGCGATCCAGGGCCAGACCGGCCCGGAGTCGTCGGTCTGCGCGGCCGTCGCCTGCGCGGCCGGCGTGATGGCAGCCTGGCGAGCGGCGACCTCCGGATCGGCCCCGAGACCCTCCAGCACGGCGGTCAGCGACGCCGACGTCACACGCCAGCCGGACTGTACGCGGGTGTCGTACATGCTCTGGCCGGGCGCCGTATAGACGACCGGGTCGGCATCGGCGAACGGATAGACGTCCTGGCGGATAGCGGTGTCTCGGCCGAAGTGGTAGACGACGGTGTACTTCGGGCCAAGCTCACCAGATGGTGGCTGAGGGACCCAGTCGGCCGCTTGAGGAGCGTCGGTCATGCCGGTGGCGTCCCACAAGAAGGTCGTCTCCATAAGCGTGCCGAGACTGTGCTGATCGGGCCGGTTCCACCCGATCGATGTCGTCCCGATTCCTGGCCCGCTCACGGTTGCCGAGCTCGGCCCCTTTGCCGTGGCCGGTGCACCGACTGCGAGCGTCACCACGGCGACGGCGAAGGTCACCACCAGCGTGCGTCGAAACATCCTGCTACCCCCTGTTTGGTCGTTGCCGCGTCCGCCAGAGTGCTCCGACGCCGACGAGCACGCCGATGCCTACCGCCACGGCCGCGAACCACGGCCAGGCTGCTCCGGAGTCGTCGACCTCGCGCGTGCTTGTCGCCGCGGCCGGCGTGACTGACGCCGCGTTGGTTGCTGCGTTCGGATCCGCCGCCCCAAGGTCTTGCATCACGGCGGTCAACTGTGCCGAGGCCGTCTTCCAACCGTGCTGGAGTGGGGCGCCGAACATGGTCTGGCCGCGAGCCGTGTAGACGACCGCGCCGCCGTCCGCGAAAGGGTAGAGCTTCTGGCGTACGACCTCTTTGCGGTCCGGCCCCATCTTGGCCGGCATGCGATAGGCCACGGAATACATCGGACCGAGTTCCCCCGCTGGCCGCTCGGCACGCCACACTCCTCGGCCGTCGATCCACGGGTAGGCGATGTCGAGCAGCGCAGCGAGCTCCGTCTCGTCGGAGTCAAAGGTGAGCCGTGTCGTGTCGATGCCCGGACCGGAGACGACGGCGGACACCGGCCCTTTCGCCTGCGCCGGTGCGGCCAATGTGAGTGGCGCGAGTACGGCGACGAGGCTGGCCAGGGCGATGCGACGGATCATGACGTACCCCTTCCGCTCCGCCTTTGCGATCAAGGCGTCCGGCTTCGTTACACCGCGCCGGGCGGATGGGTTCCGTCTAGGGCTCGATCGACTCGGCGATGCGGACCGCCTCGTCCAGACCGAGATCGCCCTCGAGCCGGTACGAGACGTGGCCGATCTCCCAGATCAGGGTGCTCTCCGCGAGCCGGGCCGTCTCGTTGTGCACGACGCCGTCGCGGTCGACATAGCGGACCGCGTGCGGACCGGACAGCCACCATCCGGGGTATCCGTCAACGGGCGCGGACCGGACGGAGTTGTCGATCGTCTTGAAGAAGATCGGCTCCAGGCGGCCGTCGAACTCGTCGAGCCGGATCCGGCCGTCCGGCCCGTTGTAGAGCAGTGACACCACGCGGGCGCGGTCGGCGACGACGACCCGATCCGGTGGACCCAGCAGCGAGGGCACGCCGATCTCGAAGGCCGCCCGCGCTCGGGCCGCCAACAGGCTGGCCGGCTCGGCTCCCGGCAGCGGCGACTCCGGCACCCGCGGGGCGTCCTGGGCGTCGCTGCCCCACTGCACGTCGACACCGGCGAAGCGGAGTACGTCGGCGACGGCGGCCCGCGCCTGCGGCGACGCGACCAGCCCGGTCGCCAGCAGGGCCACGACAATGGCGGCGATCCAGCGTGGCCGGGTCGATCGGATCGGCCGGGCCGGAGTCGCGATTCGGGCCCGGACCGCCGCGCGGACATCGGGGGGATCCGGCACGGCGACGGTGTCGGCCAGCGCGCGGAGTTCTTGCTCGATGTCAGGCATCCAGCACCTCCACGTCGAGTCGCTCACGCAGCCTCGCGATCGCCCGCGAGGTGCGCGACTTCACGGTTCCGACCGGGAGCGAGAGGGTGGTCGCGGTCTCGGCCTCACTGAGGTCGAGGAAGTAGCGACACAGCAGGATCTCCCGGTCCTTGCGGGTCAGCTCGCGCAGACCGGCGAGCAGGGTGCGACGACGCTCGGCCTCGGCGACCTGCGGGTACGGCTCATCCGCCGGTCGCAGGTCGAGTGCCCGCAACGCCAGTTGGTCGCGACGCTTGCGGCCGCGTACGGCGTTCTTCGTCTCATTCGCCACGATCCTCAGCAGCCAGGGTCGAAATGGTGCGCCCGGTCGGTAGCGCGGCAGGGCGCGATAGGCCTTGACGAACGCCTCCTGCACGACGTCCTCCGCGTCGCTACCGGCGCCGAGGAAGTACGCGAGCCGGTGTGCGGGCGCGGTGTAGCGAGCGACCAGGACCTCGTAGGCGTCCGGGTCGCCGTCGCGTGCCCGCCGTACTGCTTCGGCGTCCTCCGTCGTCAACCTCCCCGCCGGTAACTGCCCGACTCGAGTGTCCTACACCGATCGGCCGGCTTGGGTTCCGTCGTCGGACCGGAAGTGATGGCATACGGTCGTCCGGTGAGCACAGCGGAGGCCGGCGTGACCGTGCGACCCGCCGAGCCGTCGGACGCTGCCGTCGTCGCCGAGATCTGGCGGTCCGGCTGGCCCGACGGCCATCTCGGCAACGTTCCCGACAAGCTGGTCGAGCTCCGTACTCCGGAGGACTTCGACCGGCGAGCGGTCGAGGGCATCGGACGTACGACGCTCGCCGTCGTGGGCGACGACGTGGCCGGCTTCGTCATGGTGTCCGGCGACGAGATCGAACAGGTCTACGTCTCAGCCGGGCATCGCGGCTCGGGCGTGGCGGGAGTGTTGTTGACCGAGGCGGAGCGGCAGGTGCGGGCCGGCGGCCACGACACGGCCTGGCTCGCCGTCGTGGCCGGCAATGCCCGCGCCCGTCGGTTCTACGAGCGCTCCGGATGGGTCGACGACGGGACGTTCGACTACCCCGCGCCGCACGTGGCCGGTCCGAGCCCCGTTCCTTGTCCCCGCAACGTCAAGCCCGTCGAGGCCCGCGCCGCTCGGCCGTCTCGGCCGTCTCGGGCCGCGGTGCTCGCACCAGGATCACGGTCACCACCGCCACGACGACGAGCAGAACCGCCGCCCATGTCGTCGCCCTGGCGTAGCCATGCACCAGTCCGGCGACCTGGCTGGCGCCCGTGTGCGCGGTGAGGTAGGCGGTGGTCGCGGTGATCGCCACGGTGTTGAGCACCGCCGTCCCGATCGACGCGCCGATCTGCATCGAGGTGTTGGCGACCGCGGCGGCCACGCCGGCGTTGCGCGGGTCGATGTTCGAGGTCGCGAGGCTGATCGCCGGCGTGAACACGCAGCCGATGCCGAGGCCGACCAGCAACTGCGCCGGCATGATCAGCGTCCAGTAGCCACTGGACGGGGTCAGCTGGGTGAGCAATCCGAGGCCGGCGGCGGCGACCAGCATCCCGGGCACGAGGAGCGTACGCGGGCCCACGTGCGGCAGCAGCCGGCTGGCGATCCCGTACGAGCTGAGCGACACCGAGACCGACAACGGGAGGAACGCCAGGCCCGCCTCCAGCGGGGTGTAGTCCAAGACGGTCTGGAAGTGGTACGTGAGCATGAGGAACATGCCGAACACGCCGACGACCGAACTCGCGACGGCGAGGTAGGCGCCGGCCCGGGACCGGTCGGCGAGGATCCCGAGCGGCAGCATCGGCGTCTCGCTGCGGGCCTGGCGGGTGAGGAACAGGCCCAGCGCCACACCGCCCACGAGGAGCGGGGCGACGACCTGGACGGATCCCCAGCCGTGCGGAACGGCCTGGCTGCAGCCGAGGACGATCGCCGCGAGGCCGCCGGTCGCCAGGATCCCGGACACCGCGTCGATCCCGGCCCGGCCGTGCCCCGGCTCGCTCGCCAGCACGGCGCGGCCGGCGAGGATGGCGCCGACGGCGATGACCACGTTGACGTAGAGGCACCAGCGCCAGTCGAAGTATTCCGTCAGCGCGCCACCGAGCAGTAGTCCGACGGCGCCGCCACTGCTGGCCACGGCGCCGTAGACACCGAAGGCCTTGGCCCGCTCGGTGGGTGTCCGGAAGGTGCTGCCGATCATCGAGAGGGCGGTCGGCGCGAGTACGGCCGCGAATGCACCCTGGAGGGCTCGCCCAGCGATCAGCATGGCGAACCCGGTGGCGGCTCCCGCCAGCGCCGAGGCAGCCGCGAAGCCGACGAGGCCACCGAGGAAGGCGCGTCGGCGGCCCACCTGGTCGGCGATGCGTCCGCCGAGCAGCAGCAGACCG
>JALDXR010000137.1:0-8108 GCA_032154865.1 Nocardioidaceae bacterium | reverse complement strand
CTGCTGAGGCCCTTGGCGTCCAGCGTCATGGTGCCGAGGGCCATCACGGCCAGTGCGATCGAGGTGCCGATCCAGACCGTGCGCGGCCGGTGGCTGATCGCCCAGCCGGTCTTGGCCCAGAAGCCGGTCGAGGTCGGCTCATGGCTGCCCTCCACCGGCTTCACCGGCAAGAAGATCCAGCGGCCCATGATCACCAGCAACGCCGGCAGCAGGCTGATCATGGCGAGCAGGACGACGCCGACGCCGATGGCGAGGACCGGGCCCATGCTCTGCGTGGAGTTCATCTCGGCCACGATGAGGCAGAGCATGCCGATGATGACGGTGGAGCTGCTGGCGATGATCGCCGGGCCGGCGCGGTGCAGCGCCTCCTCCATCGCCTCGTGCCGATCGTGGTGCCGGCGCAACTCCTCGCGATAGCGGGCCACGAGAAGTAGCGCATAGTCGGTGCCGGCGCCGAGCACCAGCACACTCAAGATGCTTCGGGTCTGAGCGTTGACCGTGAGGTCGGCGTATTTCGCCAGCAGATAGATCAAGCCCTGCGCACTGAACAGGGCGAAGACGACGCAGATCACCGGGAAGAGCCACAGGATCGGGCTGCGGTAGGTGATCAGCAGGATGAGGATGACGACGCCGAGCGCGGCGAGCAGGAGGACGCCGTCGATGCTCGCGAAGGCGTCGGCCTGGTCGGCGGCGAGACCGGCGTAGCCGGCCATATGGGTGGTCATGCCGTTGGAGTCGGTCGCGGCGATGTCGCGCATGTGATCGGCGAGATCCGGCATGATCAGCCAGCCGTCCTTGCCGGCGTCGATCGGCACCACGACCTGGATCGCCTCGCCGTCCTCCGATGACTCCGGTGGCGGGACCTCGCCGTCGATGTTGACCACGGTGTCGGCCTCGGCGACGCTGTCGTCACCGACGACCTCGCCGACGGTCTTGCCGTCCATGTCCGCGAACTCGGCGGCGTCCGCCCGGGCCTTCGCCATGTCGGCTTCGGTGATCCCGCTGTCCCGCTCGTAGACCATCACCGCGTCGAGCGTGGTGTCGGAGCGGAACTGGCTGATCTCCTCCAGCGCCTGGGTGGACTCCGCGCTCCCCGGCAGCCAGTTGACGGTCTCGTTGTCCTCGACGTCGGCGAGCTTGGCGCCGAAGGAGCCGAGCACCATGGTCGCGACGATCCAGAAGGCGAGAACGACCCATTTGATCCGGCGGCCGCAGACGGCCCCCGCGAACCTTCTCGTCATCAGATTGGCCTTTCAACTATGGGCGCGCTCCCGCGCCGAATCACGTTCGCGCACAAACTAACGTCCGGGGCCGACAAACGCCTCGGGGTTTTCCCCGATCTCCAGCATTCGATCGTCGATCGTGTCGGGTTTGCCCGGCACGGGCCCTACTAAAAGAGCATCCACGGGGCGGACTTGATACCGATCAGCTCGAAGTCGCCCGAATCTTGTCGAAAGCGTTGCCCCTGGTCACGTGGAGGCCACCCGTACCTGCGCCGCCGCGACCTCAGGGCCAGGTGGTCCTCCGGCCTGGCATGCTTTGGCCAGCACACGTAAGGGGTCACTGTGGCTGTCATCGAAGCGGTGCTCGCGGCTATCGCAGTCGGTCACTCATTCGCTCGTGATCGAGGGCTTCGACGCTGACGCGCCGCGGGCTACGGTGGGGCGCCGGCGCGGCCGGCGTCGCGTTCGTCGCGCTGGCGGTCTGGGTCAGCGCTCATCCCGGTCCGTTCCCCGGCGAGCGGCGGGTCCTGATCGAGCTCCATGACCTCGCCGGCACGGACCACGAGGACGCGCTGGTCCGGCTCGCCGATCTCACCGACCCGCTGCCACTGGCCGTCCTGGCCGCCGCGCTCGCCGTCGTACTCGCGATTCGGCGCCGGTGGCGTGACCTCGCGTACGGCATGGTCGTCGTCGGCGTCGTATGGGCGTTCAACCCCGTACTCAAGCAGGTCGTCGCCCGGTCGCGGCCGGATCTGTGGCCGGCCCCGACGGAGCTGTCGGAGTACACCTTCCCCAGTGGTCATGCCGCCAACACGGCCGCGCTGGCCGCCGCGGCGATCCTGATCGCGTGGTCGACCCGCTACCGCACCAGTGCCCCCGTCGCCGGTGTGGTTTTCGTACTCGTCGTCGGTCTGAGCCAGCTCGCGCTCGGGGTGCACTACCCGTCGGACATCATCGCGGGTTGGCTCTGGGCCGGAGCGTGGGCGGCCTTGGTGTGGTCGTTCCGGGTCGGCGAATAGGTGGTGTCACTGGGCGAGTGCGGCCGCCATCCGGCGTACTCCCTCGTCCAGGATCTCGGCACTCGTGCCGAAGTTGATCCGAACCCAGCCGTCCCCGGGCGGCCCGAAGTGTGGACCCGGCTCGAGAGCGACCCGGCCGCGTTCGAGGAAGAGGCGCTGCGGTCGGTCACCGGCACCGATGGCGGTGCAGTCCAGCCAGGCCAGGAAGGTGGCCTCCGGCGGCGTCCACTCGATGCCGGGCAGCCGGTCGGCGATCAGCTTGCCGAGCTGCTGTCGGCGCAGGTCGAGGGTCGCGACCAGGGCGTCGAGCCACTCCACACCCTCGGTGTACGCAGCTATCGCTGCCAACGCGCCGAGGTGGCCGATCCGCCACCTCGAGTCGACGGGACGCCGCTCGACATGGGCCGCCATGGTCGGCGAGGCGGCGACGATCGCGGCGCATTTGAGCCCGGCGAGGTTCCACCCCTTGCTCGCCGACTGGAGGCTGACACCGATCTCGGCCGCGCCCGGAAGCGTGAGGAACGGGGTGTACGTGGCTCCCGGCAGGACCAGCGGTGCGTGGATCTCGTCGGCGACCACGGTCACGCCGTGTTGCCGGGCGAGGCGGACGACCTCCGCCAGCTCGGCTTCGCTGTGGACCCGGCCGACCGGGTTCTGCGGGTGGCAGAGGACGTACGCGACCGGCCGTTGGCTGAAGGCGTCGGCCAGCGCGTCAAGATCGAGGCGCCACGAGCCGCTGGCCGTCTGCCGTAGTGGCGCCTCGATGCGGGTCACCCCGCTCTCCTCGAGCCAGTCGAAGAACGGCGGATAGACCGGCGGGTTGATCACGACTCCGTCGCCCGGACGGCACAGCACACGCAGCATCTCGACGCAGGCGACACCGACGTCGGTCGCCAGCCGTACTCTGCCGGGATCGATCGTCCAACTCCATCGCTCGGCGGCGAAGCCGGCCAATGCCTCGGCGACGGCCCCGGCCTGCCCGGCGTAGCCCAGGTCGGAGTGCTGCACCGCCTCGAGCAGGCTCGCCTGAATCGCCGGCGCCAGCCTGAAGTCCATCTCGGCCACCGGAAGCGGCAGTACGTCGTCGGGATAGCTGCGCCACTTGGCGCTGCGGCGTCGACGCAGTTGCTCGAGGTCATCGACCGGAAGCGGTGTCTCGAGGGGAGTCATATCTTGTGAACTTTGCATCCTGCACGCTCCGTAGTCACTCCGGTGTGCCCGGTAGGGCGGGACCTTCGACTCAGGGGAAATCCTGACCGCGTCGCCACCCTGAAAAGGGAACCCATCTGGGGAGGACAGCGTGGCAGGACGGGCGCCTGGGAAGGCTGTGGTAGTCGGAGTCGACGGTACGCCGGGTGCACTCGACGCCACCGCCTGGGCGGCTGGCGAGGCGGAACTGCGTCGGCAGCCGTTGCTGATCGTGCATGCGCGGCGTTGTGGGCCTGAGCCGACCGACGAGGCCCGAGTGTTCCAGATCGTCGACGTGGCTGTTCATGTGGCGCGAGCCGCGGCTCCTGGGATCGCCATCCGGGTCGATGTCGAGGACGTGGAGCCGCTGGCGCTGTCGGAGCGGGATAGCGACATCGCCTCACTGCTGGTGCTTGGACCACCCGGACCCGGCGGCCTGACGCGTCGGATCGTCGAGTCGGCCGAGGGTCTGGCCGCCGGCACCCTGCCGCCGTTGGTCGTCGTGCCCGAACTCCCACCGCCGGACCGGGACCCGGCCATCGCGGTCCTCGTCGACACCAGCTCCACGGGGATCATGGCGATGGCCGCGGCCGTGGCGGCGGCGGCGCGTCGAAACGTCCGAGTGCGCGCGATGCGGGTGCCGAGTCGCGGCGAACCGGTCGACGAGAGCATGTCCACGCTCGAGGCCTTGGTCGCCCGGGCACGATCGGCCTATCCGGAGGTCGCCATCGACCCCGAGATCGTCACCGGCCGGCCGGTCCGAGTGCTGGCCGATGTGTCGGCCGAGGTGGGGTTGGTCGTCGTCGGTGCCCGAGTGTTCGGCCGCGACGGTGCCCTGGCCCTGGGATCGGTACGGAAGTCCCTGCTCGGGATGGCGCGCTGTCCGGTGATGATCGTCCCCGCCAGATTGGCGTCGGCCGGCCGCGCCCGCCGCCGGGTGGAGGCCGAGGAATTGGCCGCGAACGGGAGTGCGCCGCGCCGGGACGCGATCGGCGTCGGCCCGGAACTGGTCTGACCTCTCGCACCCGGACAACCCTCCGAGATCAAGGGATATCGGTCCTAGTCCGACCTGCGTTACAGGTCCGGCCAGATTCGGGAAAAACAGAGCCGGTCGGCCCGCGAGCCGGAGAGGCATGTGTCCGAAAGGTGCGGACCAATGCCTCGTTCGCCGACATGTCGGTCCTTGAAATTCTTCTCTCGTCAATGGACGGATGGCCATTCACGGGGCCGAATCTCGTGGGTCGGTGGGCATCCATTCACCTACGGAGGAATCCACATCATGATCCGGAAGATCATCGCGAGCGCGATCGCTGTTCCCGCGGCGGGCGTTCTCGCATTTGCCGGCTCGGCGTCGGCGAGCAGCGACAGCCACGGGGCGTACCACTCGAACTCCGGTGCGCTGCGCTGCACCGGTCAGGTGCACGACGACGGCGACGGCGGGACGATGTCGGTCAAGGTGTCCGGCCGCGAGGTTCGGCCGCAGGCCGACCACTTCCGCACCGGCTCCTTCTCGACTCGACTCATCGCCGAGGAGAAGACGTACAACGGCACCTGGGTACCGGTGAAGTACACCAAGCTCCGCTGGGGACACCTCGGCGCTTCGTACGACGCCGGTGCGAAGAACGTGTCGCCGTTCGTCTGGAACGGGATGGGCACCCACCCGAGGCTGCGGATCACGGTCGCCGGTCAGGACGACCTGTTCCGCGTGAAGGTGGTCACGCGGGTCTACAGCGACGAGGGTGCGCTGCTGGCGACCCTGGTGACCCGCGAGGGCAGCTGCCGCGTCTGACGCACTAGCGGGAAGCGGAACACGTCAGGATCCCCCCGGGGCGACCCGGGGGGTCCTGCGTTTCCGGGTTCGGATTCGGGCTGAGCGGGGACCGATCCGGCCAAGGACTCGTGCCGGACGGCATCTTTTGAGAGGGTGACGGGCGGAGGGACGGCGCCTTTCAGCAAATCCGAGAGGAGCCGAACATGGAGCGCAATGCGCTCGCCGCCGTGCTGGCGACGCTGGCAGTCGGCGCATGGGGGTTGGCGGCCCCTTCGTCGGCCGACACCGACCGTCATGTCGCCTACCATCAGCGAACCGGCAAGTTCCACTGCACCGGACAGGTCCAAGACGACGGCAACGGCGGCAAGGTCTTCGTTGAGGTCCGGGGCCGAGAGGTCCGGCCCGAGGACGATCACTTCCGCACCGCCCGGGTCAAGACCCGCCTCGTCGTCGAGGAGCGGGCCTACCACGGCTGGAAACCCGTGAAGCGATCGACGGTCTATCGCGGTCGGCTCGGTGCGGCCTGGGATCGAGGCCGGGCCAACGTGTCGCCGTTCCGGTGGAACATGGCACCCCGATCCACGTCGCCGACGCCGCAGCTGCCATTGCCGCTGCCGCCGCTGCCCGGCGACGACTCCGGACCGAAGTACGATCGGTCGCCGATGCTGAAGCTCAGGGTCCGCGGCCAGGACGACCTGTTCCGGGCCCGGGTCGTCACCCGGGTCTTCAGTGACGAGGGCGCGCTGCTCGCTCGCCTGGTCACCCGCGAGGGCAGCTGCCGGCTCTGACCGTCGGCGAGGAGGTCAGGACTGTCGCCGCTGGCGGATCTCGAACCGCTCCCAGTCGCGGTCCCACTCGTGCAGCCGCCACCGGTCCAGGCCGAACCGCAGCACCCGGAAGGACACGTACGCCGCACCGCCGGCGAGCAGCATGATCGCGAGCGCGACGAAGATGGCGTCGACGAACAGCTGGCTCCGCCTCGGCGGTGGATCGGTCAGCTCACCGCGGTCGTTCTGCCAGACGGAGATGTGCTCGCCGGAGCGGGTCCCGGCCGGCACCTCCAGCGTGCCCTTCCGCGGCGTTCCGTCCGGTGCGGTCCACTGCGCGGTGACGTACGTACCGGCGATCGGCGGGGCCGCGACCGGTACCGCCGCCTCCTCGAGCGTGACCGCGTCGGCGGAGTGGGAGGACATCGCGATCTGCTGCGCCTTTCCGGCAGCCTCGGCATGGGAGCCGATCGCGATGGCGATGGCGAGCGGTATCCCGAGGAGGGCGAGGACGATGCAGGTGCTGCGGCCGACCTCTTCCACGCGGTCGGACGTCCGGCGAAGCGGCGAGCCTGCCATGGTGCGACCGTGCGGGTGGTCCGCTGGCGAAGTCCAGAGGCGGAAGCCATGTCCTCGGGGTGTCATCGGCCCCAGGTCGTAGCAGAGTGCCGCAGGACGGGCGTCCTGTGACAACCGGCGCGGATCCCCCGTCGGCCGCGGTTCGGCGACTCAGGGGCGACCGCAGCGCCAGATCGTCAGGCGCCAGAACAGCCGGCTGCCACGCTTGGTCAGCCGGATCACGCCGTCCGAGATCAACCGGGCGACGTCTCGAGCGCGGGTGATCGCCTCGGGCAGGGGAAAGTCCCTGGTCGCGACGGTCTCCATGTCGTCGCCGAACACCCGACGGGCTGCCTTCAGCACCACGGACTCGTTCTGCAGACTGCCGGTGGGCAGATAGGCGAGACCGCCTGGCGCCATGTGGTCGATGATGCGATCGAGCATGGCCACCGGCAGCTCGGCGCCGGTCGGTCCGCCGCCGTGCCCGTCCGGGAACCAGCCGGTGGCCTGGGCGACGACGTCGGGGATGCCGCTGACGTCAGCGATGACCACGTCGGCCTGGATCTCGGGAACCGGCTCGAACAACGATCCGCACCGGAACTCGGTGACGTCGGCGAGGCCGAGCTCCTTGGCGTTGCGGGTGGCGCACTCGACGGCGGCGGGTGCCACGTCGGTGCCGATCACGCGTGCCGCGCCGAGCCGGGCGGCGACGAAGCTCAGGACTCCGGAGCCACAGCCGGCGTCGAGGACCGTGTCGCCCGGGCGCACGCTCATCGCGTCGCCGAGCACCCGGCTCGTACTGCTCGGGGTGAAGACTCCGGCGTCGATCGCCAGGTCGAAGGGGCCACCCGCACCCTTCCACGTATACAACTGCCTGTCATTCATAGCGGGCGACCCTTTCGGTTAGCTGGCAACAAGTGTGCCGGGGTCTTCAAGGGAATCACACGAGTACGGGTGCCGTCGCTCCCCCGTCTCGATCACGCGGTCGAACTCAGCGAGTTGATCCCGTCGATGTGTGATCAAGATGACCGTTCGGCCGGTGGTCGCGTCGAGCAGATCGGCCAGCAGAGCGTCCCCGGTGACCGGGTCGAGATGCTCGGTCGGCTCGTCGAAGATGACGACCTTGTGCTCGGCGAGCAGGCTCCGGGCGAGCGCGATCCGCTGCCGTTCACCGCCGGACACCTGGGCGCCGTGCTCGCCGACCGGGGTGTCGAGGCCCCGTGGCAGCCCGGCCACCCAGTCGGTCAGGCGAGCCCTCGACACGGCCGTACGCAGCTCCTCAGCGGTCGCGGCCGGCTTCGCCACCCGAAGGTTCTGCTCGACGGTCGTGTCGTAGACGTGCGCCTCCTGGGTGCAGAGCCCGACGACCCGGCGTACGTCGTCGCCGTCGAGCTGGTTGATCGGCACGCCGTCGAGCGTGATGACGCCGCCGCAGTAGTCGACGAAGCGGACCAGGACGGCCGCCAGGGTCGATTTGCCGGATCCGCTCGGCCCGACGACGGCCAGCCGGGTGCCCGGCGGCAGGTCGAGGTCGAGTCCGTCGATCACCAGCGGCCGGTCGGGCTGCCACCGGACCCGGAGG
>JALDXR010000136.1:0-8113 GCA_032154865.1 Nocardioidaceae bacterium | reverse complement strand
GCGGAACGACGTGGTCACCTCATCGGGGGCAACCGGCGCCCAGGCGGCCCATTCGCGCAGCACCTTCTCCGCGTGGGCGATATCCCAGACCAGCATGCCGGCGTAGACCGTCTCGATCGGGTACAGCCGGAACTCCAGCGCTGTCACCACTCCGAAGTTTCCGCCGCCACCGCGAAGCGCCCAGAACAGCGCCGCTTCATTGTCGGCATCCGCTCGAACGACGGAGCCGTCGGCGATGACCACCTCGACCGCGGTCAGGCTGTTGCAGGCCAAGCCGAGCTGGCGGGCGTACCAGCCGGTGCCGCCCCCGAGCGAGTAGCCCGCGATCCCGACGTCGGGCGAGGACCCGTGCAGCGCTGCCAGACCGTGGTGAGCGGCAGCCTCGACCGCCGACAGCCACATCGCTCCGCCTTCGGCTCTGGCGCTCTGGCGGCCGGGGTCGACGGCGACGTTGTCCATCTCCGACATGCGGACGATGACGGTCTTCTCGAGGTCTCGCGCGGCGAGTGGTCCGGCGTTGTGGCCGGTGCTCTGCGGGGCGACCTTCAGGTCGTTCTCCACGGCGGCTCGGACCAGGGCGGCGACCTCGGCTGTGGTCCGCGGCAAGGCGACCGCGGCCGGCCGCTGGTCGACGGCGACATTCCAGGGCATCCGGACCTCGTCGTACTCGGAGTCGCCCGGAAGGTAGACGCGCCTACCGGCGAGGTCGCGTAAGGCGGCGGCCGGGTTTGCGGTGGATTCGATGGTCATATGTGGCTCGCTCTCGATCTCGGTGCCAGGTCACTCGCAGGGAGCGACCGTCGTCACCGCTGGATCGACACGCCGGTCCCACGTCAAGGAGCAAGGAGCCACGGCGATTGATACTCGGCAGCGCGCACTCAGACCCGAGCACGCGGGTGCCCCTCACGCAGCACGACGGGGCCGCGCCGGGTCGACGCCGGCCGGCTAGCTGCCGTTACTGCTTCGCCCAGTAGTCGTCACGCGACTTGCTCGCGGCGATCTCGTCCGCGTTGCCGAAGCCGGGTGCCATCGAGGCGTCGGTGCCGGCCATGTACTGGTGGTGGTCGATGCCCAGCAGCCGGATCCAGCTCTGCTGCCCGAAGGTCAGGGCGATGAAGCAACCGAGCTCGACGAGCTCGGGCTCGCTGAAGTGCTCGCCGAGACGCTGCCACAGCTTGTCGAGATCCTGCTCGCCCCAGGCGATCGCCTGGGCGTACGCGAGCGCGGCCTTCTGACGGTCGTCGTACTTGTCCGACGACTCGAAGTTCAGCAGCTCGTCGTACTGCGCCTCCTCCAGCCCGGCGGCCGATGCCTTGATGGAGCGCTGGTTGCCGCAGAACTCGCACTTCACGGTCCGTGAGATGTAGACGCGGCAGAGATCCTTGATGGCGTGGTCGCAGACGCCGTTGTGGAACTGCGACTTCCAGGAGTCGGCAAAGGCCCAGAAGGCGTTCGGGGCGTGGGCACGCACGGCCGAGCTCTCCGGGCGAGGCGTACCCTCACGAGCGCATCGATGCATCTCCTCCTGCATCCGCTCGTCCATGCTCTCCAGAGGGACGTAACTGATGTACGGCTCTGCCATGGTCGGTACTTCCTCTCAAACGATCACCATTGGCACTGAACCACGAGCAATGTGGCATGTCCAGCACGGCGAGGGATTCAGCCGCCGCCTCGTCCGAGTGTCAGGACAGGCAGCGGCGAGCGTCGAGTGGCTGACCGGCGACGGTGAACAGCTCAGCGGCTTCGGTCAGCTTGTGGCGGGCGGCATCGGCGTCGCCTTCCGCGCGGTGCAGGTGTGCCCAGGCCTCGGCGATCGCGGCCTGCCAGGCCGTGCCTTGCCACAAGGCGGCCGAACGCTCGGCGTCGGCGAGGTGCGCCCGCGCGTCATCGACGTCGCCAACGTCCGCACAGGCTGTCGCCGCTGGCACGTCGAGCATGATCGAGCAGAACGTGCAGCTGTCCTCCTGGCCGAGCGTGGCGGTGGCCTGATCCACGACCGCACGAGCGGCGTCGAGGTCGGGCGCGGCGCGGATCATCGACCCGTACACCCGCTGGAGCAAGTGCAGGGCGATCGCCGACCAGCGGGCCAAGGGCAGTGCCCGCTGTAGCAGCCGCATCGCCTCGGTGCTGTCGCCCTGGGCGAGTCGGACCTCGGCGAGCCGTTGCAGGCTGTGGGCCTCGCCGGCCGTCGAGCCGACGTCGTGGTGCAGCTCCGCGGACTCGGTCAGCTCGGCTTCTGCCAGCGCCAGGTCTCCGGAGAGCAGGGCGGCCTCGCCGCGCAGGGCGGTGGCGAACGCGATCGCCCGCAGGACACCAGAACGCCGTGCCGACTCGCGCAAGGTATTGGCCAGTTCGAGGACTTCGTCGTACGGCATCGGCCCGTACAGCAAGAACTCGGCGACACAGAGGTGGCTGTCGAACATCGATCGCGCGAGGTCCGGCTTGTCCGCTCCAGCCCGAAGCTCGGCGGCCAGCCGGGAAAACCACTCGCCGCGCAGGTGCGCCACAAGACCTTGGAGGGTGACGAGGTCGTAGATCCGCCAGTCGCCGCAGTCGGATACGCCGAGCCGGCGACGTGCCTCGTTAGCAGCGGACTCGGCCGTCGACAGATCGTCGGTCAGATACGCCAACATCCCACGTGCCAGCAGCAACTCAGCATCATCGGCCGAGCCGTCCGGCTCGAGACCGTCCAACGCGTCCGTGGCAGTCGCGTAGTCACCGGCGAAGATCGCCGCCCTCGAGAGCCGCGGCCGCAACCGACGCCGCTCGGCGACGTCGTCGGTGGCACTGAGCGCCTCGCGGTAGGCGAGCACGGCTCCAGCATCTCCGGTGGCCATCAACATGTCCGCGCGCAGAGCCAACAGGGCGGCGCGCTCGGGATCGCCGGCGTCCTGGCACACGGAGTCGATCAACCCCAGCGCGTCACGGTAGGCGCCGATGGCGGCATCCGCACGGGCGGCCTTGAGCAGCAGCGGAACGGCTGCACCGACATCACCGGCCTGCAGCAGCTGATGTCCGACCCGCGCCGGCGACGCACCGACGGCGCGCAGTGCCTTGGCGGCCCGCCGATGCAACGCGAGCTGTCGGTGCGGCGGCAGTCCGTCGAGCAGCGCGTCGCGCACCAGCGGGTGCCGGAAACGGAAGCCGGCCCGAGTCCGTTCGACCGCTCCGGCGACCAGCGCCTGGTCGAGCAGCTCGTACGCGTCGTCCTCCGTCACGCCGGACAGGCCGACGTACTCGTCGGTGTCGAACTCGATGCCCAGCACCGCCACTTTGGTGAGCGCTGCGGTCGCCGCCTCCCCGAGTCCGCGCAAGACCAGTGTGCCTACCGGCCGGGAGTCGCCGTCGTCGGCGTCGGCGGTGCGCGCCAGCTCGACCGCTGCGAACGGGTTGCCTCCGGCAAGCTTCACCACCCGATCGAGCAGGGTCGGATCACCGCCGATCACCTGGCCGGCCAGTCGGCGAATGTCCTGATCGGCCAGCGGACCCAGGTCGAGCGTCACCGAGCTACCTCGACCGACCAGGCTGCTGCGCATGCTGCCCAGGGCTGGCCGCATCGGCCACGGTCGGTGCGCGAGGACGACAATGATCCGCTCGCCGACCGCGACCCGAGACAGATAGTGCAGCAGCCGAAGGCTCGCCTCGTCGGCGTCATGGGCATCATCGATGGCCAGCACGGCGCCACCGCCTGAGGCGGCCAGGCGCAACAGCTCGGCCGCACTGACGAACAACCGCTGGTGGCGGCTCTCGCCGTTCCACTCCGACGTGCCGTGCAGCGCCGACTCGAGCTCGACGCGGTAGAAGTCGCTGAGCCCGTCGAGTAGCGCCGGGTGCCGCCGGCACAGATCGGCGAGTGCCTCGAGGACGGGTGCGTACGGCCATGCGCCTTCGATGGCGGCGGCGGTTCCCACGCCCACCCGGAGTCCACGCTGCCCGGCGTGCCCGTCGAGCCAGCGCAGCATCGCGGTCTTGCCCATGCCCGCCGGTCCCGAGACGAGGATCGTGCACCCATTGCCCCCGCTGGCTGCCGTGATCAGCCGATCAACCCGGTCGAGTTCGACGTCGCGGCCCAGCGGTGACGGCGGCGGTTGACCCCTTGATGCCGTGCTGTCGGCTCTGAGCAACTCGGCCCGCAGCGCTGCGACGGCCGGGCCAGGGACGACGCCGAGCTCGGCCCGAAGCGCTCGCTCGAACCGCTCGAGCTGACGCAGTGCTGCTCGCTGGTCGCCGTCGTCGACATGTTGCCGCGCGAGCGCGAGGCAGGCGTGCTCGTCGGCCGGGTCCACTCGGGCGAGCTCTGCCCATCGGCCGGCCCGGCGCAACACCTCCTGGTAAAGCTGATCCAGTCGGTCTCGTGGGCCTTCCAGCCAGGTGTCATACCGGTCGTCCGGCAACAGTTCACCGACCCAGAGGTCGGCTGCCGCCGCGGCCGTCTCAGCGTCCTTGGCGTTCTCGGCGGCTCGCTCGAACGACTCGACATCCACCGTCACGTCCCCGTCAGGGAACAGCGACACGGTCTCACCGGCAAGTACGATCGCCCGCGGATCGCCAAGCGAGCGCCGGGCGAAGTGAGCGGCCTTGTGCAGCCGCGGTGCAGCCAGGTCGACGCCGACGTCAGGCCACAGCGCGTCGATAACCTGCTCGCGGTGCAGGGTCCGGCGCGGTGCCAGCGCCAGGAGCTTGACCAGCGCGGCCGCGTGCCGGCGACGCCACAGTTCGGCGGGAACCACGCGCCCGTCAACCCGGACGGCGAAGCCGCCCAGCAGGTCAATCTCCACGCTCATCGTTTCGTTCTCCCGCTTGCGAATATAACTCCGGCAATCGCCTAGGCGGTCGGCAGCGGCTGTGCGTCGAGCTCGCGGATCGCCTCGACCTCGTCGGCCATCACCGAAGCCATCCCGTGTAGCAGCCGGCGGACCTCGTCCAGGTTCCACTGATGCGAGGCGAGCCGGTCGGCGATCGGATGGAGCTGCGCGGCCGTACGGTCTCTCTGCTCCTGGTAGTCGGACAAGGCGAGATCCCCCGCTGTGTCGGGATCGCGTCCCACCACGGCCGCGGCGAGCAACTCTGCGTCGTGTAGGGCCGCGGTGATCCCGTGGGTCGACAGCGGATCCTTCCAGCAGCCGGCATCGCCGACCAGCGCCCAGCCCGGTCCGTACGGACGTCGCAGGAGCGAGGGCATTCCTCGGAAGAATCGCACCGACCCGACCGGCGGAGTTGCCGTCAGGTCGACGAGCCCGCCGTCGATCCGCCCGAGCAGCTCGCGCTGTGACTCGGCTGGCCGCCGTTGACGCATCGCCGCGTCGAGCACCGCAGGAGGGCCACCGACGAATACGCAGGCGAGGCCGTCGTTGGTGGGAATCACCCCCGCGGACAGTGCGTCGCCGTAGTACCAGTGGTAACCGTCCAGGTCGGCCGCCGGCCAGTATCCGTACGCGAACGCAGCGGTGTGCGAACCGGCCGAAATAGTCGGCGCACCCACTCGTTCAGCGACGATCGAGCTGCGACCGTCCGCGCCGATCACCAGCGGAGCACGCTCGACCCGGGTAGCGCCGAACCGGTCGCGTAGCGCCACACCGTCGACGCGTCCGGTGCCGTCGAGCGTCAGATCGGTCACCGACGCCCGGAAACGAACGCTGGCACCGGCATTCTCGGCGGCGCCGACCAGCACGGAGTCCAGGACCGTCCGGCGTGGCGCGTAAAGGGCATCGACACCCGAGTTGGGCTTCAGCGACACGGGCAAGCAGTCGGCTCCGTAGTGGAACGTGACCCGACGCACCGGCGGCGTTCCCGACGCCTCGACCTGATCCAGCAGACCCCAGCGCTGCAACTGCAGTACGCCGCCGCGCATCAGCGCATGCGTCGAGAGGGTGTCCGAGCCGCGGCGAGCCCGATCCACGACCAGCACCCGCCAGCCAGCCTGGGCAAGCAACAGCGCGGTCGACGCACCAGCGACCCGGGCGCCGACCACGATCGCGTCCCAGCCCGCGCTCTGACCAGATCGGATGGCCGGGAGTGCCGTCATGCCGACGTCGAGACGTCGATCCGGACGTCGGTGCCGTTGGCGAGCACGTCGTAGACGGCAGAGCGGCTCCGGGACTGTTCCACCAACGCCGCCAGCTCGTCGGTCGTTGCGTCGCCCTGGACGTCGAAGCGAATCCGGATCTGCTGATAGCCGTTGCGCACCTCCTCGGACAGCCCCAGGATGCCGAGCAGGTCGATGTCGCCTTCGACGGTCGACGTCACCCGGTGCAGCGTGATCCCGCGGGCGGCGGCGATGTTGGCCAGCCCGGCCGTGACGCAGGCCGCGATCGCGTGCAGCAGGAACTCGACCGGGGTCGGCCCTTGGTTGGTGCCGACCAGTACGGCGGGGTGATCCGCGTCGTAGCTGAACGGCTGCGTACGCGTCGTGTCCTCGTTCCCGGCGCCGTAGAAGCCCTGAATGGTGGACCGGTTGTGCGTCCCGCTGACCCACTCGTTGCGCGCTCGGAACTGGAACTTGGCAAGCTCCGGCGTTCCCTTCACCGCGTCGAGGGTGGCGAACAGGGTCGGGACGTCGACGCCGTTAAGGGGCTGACGCTGAACTGTCGCGGTCATGGTGTGTCCTCCCTTGGCTCGTGACTCATGACCGCGCTGACGCTAGGGGCGTCGCCTTCCCCCGGCCTTCCCCGTGACATCCCGCCCGAAGCGCAGATCCAGATCATCGATTCTGCAGGAAGTTTCCGGCCGCCGAATCGGCCGCTCCCGACTGCGTCGTCACGATCGCGGGTGACATCGCCGGATCGGCGGATCCGGGCAACCACGAGTAAATCAACGCCATGCGCACCGGCGATGTGGTGCGCTCGGTCAACCCCACCTTCGCCCTGAACGCAGGCGACCTCGCCTACGACAACGGCACGCTTGTCGAGCTCCAGACGAAGTACGACCCGACCTGGGGGTCGTTCAAGGCAATCACGCGACCAACGCCAGGCAACCACGAGTACAACTCTCCTAACGCACAGGGGTACGACGACTACTTCTTCAGCGGCGTCAGCTCCGGGAACGAGTACTACGCGTTCGACTGCGGGGCGTGGCGGCTGTACTCCCTCAACTGTGAGATCGCCTGTGGTGAGGGCTCTGCCGAGCTCGCCTGGCTGCGCAACGACCTCGCGGCGAACCCGGGACGGCACTACATGGGTTACCTGCACCAGCCGCGCTTCACTTCCGGTTCCGGTCACGGCCCGAACGATGATGTCGCCGACGTCTACGCCGCGATCCAATCGGCCGGAGGCGACGTGCTTGTCAGCGCGCACAATCACCAGTACGAGCGGTTCGGCAAGCAGAACGCCAACGGAGTAGCGGATCCGCTTGGACTGCGTCAGTTCGTTGTGGGGTCCGGTGGCGCGGGCCTCACCGGATTCGGCTCCACCCAAGCCAACTCGCAGTTCCGCGACGCAGAGCACTACGGCGTGCTCAAGCTGGTGCTCAGTGATCTGTCGTACTCCTGGCAGTTCTTGTCGGCCGGCCGCACGCAGGTCGGCTCGACGGACCTGAACGACCTGGACCATCCGCTCGGGACGGTGTTGGATCAGGGCAGCGAGTCGACCAACCTCGGCGGCGGGGGCAACCGGCCGCCGATCGTCAGCCGGCGCCGACCAATCCATCAGCCTGCCGGCCTCCACGACTCTCGCCGGAACCGTTGCCGACGAGGGGCTTCCCGGCGGCACGTTGACAACGACATGGTCACAGGTGAGCGGTCCCGGCACAGCCACGTTCGCCGATCCGGCCGCGCCTTCCACGACGGCGTCGTTCTCGGCGGCAGGGTCCTACGTGCTGCGCCTGACCGCGTCCGACGGCGAACTCACGAGCACCGACGATGTCACTGTGCAGGCAGTGCCCGAGGGAGCGCCGAGGACGCTCGAGGTCCGGGTCGCGTCAGGCTCTGACGATGCCGAGCAGGCGGTGTCGGGGTCGATGTCACTGACCAGCTCCGACCTCGAACTGACCACCGACGGGAGCACCCGGCAGATCGTCGGCACCGGGTTTACCGGTCTACAGATTCCGGCCGGCGCCACGATCAACAACGCGTACGTCCAGTTCCGTACCGACGAGTTCAGTACTGACGCGGCCAACC